>JAFAUV010000165.1 GCA_019243075.1 Bradyrhizobium sp. | reverse complement strand
GTCGAATGGCCGGTCACCCTCGTGCTCTGCCTGATCGCCGCTTACGTCGTGGCGAGCGACGCGGCGATCCGGTTGCTTCGGTCGTTGAAATCGTGATCGAGCTGCTGGCAAGCCCGGAGGCGTGGGCGGCGCTGTCGACGCTGACCGCGCTCGAGATCGTGCTCGGGATCGACAACGTCATCTTTATCTCCGTGATCGTGTCGCGCATCCCCGCGCCGCAGGCGAGGCTCGCCCGGCAGATCGGACTGGGATTGGCGCTGGTATTCCGCATCGTGCTGTTGAGCCTGCTGGTCTGGCTGATCGGGCTGACGCAGGCGGTCTTTACCCTGCACGGCAAAGTCTTCTCCTGGCGAGACATCATCCTGGTCGGCGGCGGACTGTTCCTGATCGCAAAAGCGACCCACGAAATTCATGGCGAGGTCGAAGGCGCCGACGAGGCCGGCGAACGCAGCAGCGGCGCCGGCGCCTTGCTCTGGGCGATCGCCCAGATCATCGTCGTGGACATCGTGTTCTCGCTCGACTCCATCATTACCGCGATCGGCATGGCGCAGGAGCTCGCCATCATGATCACCGCCGTCGTGATCGCCTGTCTGATCATGTATGCGTCTTCGGGTCCGGTGGCGCGGTTTGTCGCAGACCATCCCACCACCAAGATGCTGGCGCTGGCGTTTCTGGTGCTGATCGGCGTCGCGCTGGTCGCCGACGGATTCGAGTTCCACATTCCGCGCGGCTACATCTACTTCGCCATCGCGTTCTCGGCCGCGGTCGAATTCTGCAACGTGCTGGCGAGGCGCAACCGCAAAAAGACGTTTTCTGGATCGTGACGCGTTTGAAAGGAAGCGCGTCATGATCCAATCGGCTGGACGGGGCAGGATCTTTCGGAAAACCGGTTGGCACTTTTCCGGATCATGGCTTGCCACTTGGCGGGCGTCGAGTTGACAACGAGGCCCCGATGGCCTTGGTTTTGCGTGCCATGCAATGATTTGCCGAGGGAGAGGCGACGATGACCAAGGCGGTGCGCGTGCACAAGGTGGGAGGACCGGAGGCGCTGGTGTACGAGCCCATCGACCTGGCCGCGCCGGCACCCGGCGAGGTCCGCATCCGCCAGCATGCCGTCGGCCTCAATTTCATCGACGTCTATTACCGCACCGGTCTCTACAAGGCGCCGGGGCTGCCGTTCATCGCCGGCAATGAAGCGGCCGGCGAAGTGATCTCGGTCGGGCCGGGCGTGACCAACTTCCATCCCGGCGACCGCGTCGCCTATTACCACAATCTCGGCGCCTATGCGACCGAGCGCAACATTCCCTGGGAGAAGCTCGTCAAGCTGCCCGACCACATCACCTATGAGCAGGGTGCGGTGCTGATGCTCAAGGGCCTCACGGTCTGGTATCTCCTGCACAAGACCTTCAAGATCGAGCCGCATCACCGCGTGCTGATCCACGCCGCGGCCGGCGGCATCGGCCTTTTGGCGTGCCAATGGGCGAGCGCGCTCGGCGCGCATGTGATCGGCACCGTCGGCTCGAAGGCAAAAGCAGAGCTGGCGCTCGCCAATGGCTGCGACCACGTCATCAACTACAGCGAGGAGAACTTCGTCGATCGTGTCAAACAGATCAGCCGCAACGAGCTTTGCGACGTGGTCTATGACGGCGTCGGCAAGTCGACCTTTCCGGGCTCGCTGTCCTGCCTGAAGCCGCGCGGTCTGTTCGTCAGCTTCGGCAATGCCTCCGGCCCGGTGCCGCCGTTTGCCATCGCCGAGCTCAACAATCACGGCTCGCTGTTTGCGACCCGGCCCAAGCTCAACGACTATATCGGCACCCGCAAGGAGCTCCTGGAAGGCGCCGACACGCTGTTCGCCGCGGTCATCTCGGGCAAGCTGCATGTGCCGATCAATCACGCCTATGCGCTGAAGGATGCCGGCAAGGCCCATGTCGATCTGGAAAGCCGCAGCACCACGGGTGCGTCGATCTTGAAGCCGTGAGAGCTCCACTACGCCACCCTTCGCGCGGCGCCGGCCTTGGTCAGGATGGCATCCAGACCGTCGATCATCTCCGCGATCTCCTCCCTTGTCACGTTGAGCGCCGGCATGAAGCGCAGCGCGTCCGGCTGCGGCGAATTCAGGAGCAAGCCAGACTCGAACGCCTGCGCCACGATCGCGGAGCCAATCGGCAGCTTCAGGTCGAGCGCGAGCAACAGGCCGCGGCCGCGGACCTCGCCGAGCCCATGCCGCGCCGAGAGCTTTTGCAGCTCGCTTTCGAGATGGAGCCCGGTCTCTGCTGCCGACTTCAGGAATGCCGGCTTGCCGAGCTCTTCGAGCACCGCAAGTCCGGCGGCGCACATCAGCGGATTGCCGTTGAACGTGCCGCCCTGATCGCCATGCTCGAAACACGAGACCTGCTCTGTCGCAAGCAGCGCCGCCAGCGGCACGCCGCCGCCGATGCCTTTGCCGAGCGTCATGATGTCGGGCGTGATCCCGGCATGCTCATAGTGAAAGAGCCTGCCGGTGCGGCCGATACCGGTCTGGACCTCGTCGAAGATGAGCAGCAGCCCATGCTCATGGGTCAGCGCGCGCAGCTCGTTCAGGAATTTATCGCTCGCCGGCCACACGCCGGCCTCGCCCTGGATCGGCTCCAGCATGACCGCCACCGTGGCGTCGCTGATGAGCGCCTTCACCGAAGCAAGCTCGTTCAGTCGGGCCTTCCGGAAGCCGGCTACCTTCGGCTCGAACAGCGGCTCGAAGGCCTTCTTGCCCGACGCCGACATGGTGGCAAGCGTGCGGCCGTGAAAGCCGCCTTGGAAGGTGATGATCTCGTAGGCGCCGCCCTTGTGCTGCGCACCATATTTGCGCGCGAGCTTGATCGCGCCTTCATTGGCTTCCGCGCCGGAATTGGCAAAGAACACCTGGTCGAAGCAGCTCAGGTCGACCAGCGCCTTCGCAAGTTTGAGGCTCGCGGCGTTGTAATAGGCCGGACTTGGCGTGATCAACTGCGTGGCTTGCGCAGCGATCGCTTCCGCGACGCACGAGGGCGCGTGGCCGAGGCAATTCACCGCCCAGCCCTGGATGAAATCGAGATAGCGCTTTCCCTTGTCGTCCCAGAGATATGAGCCCTTGCCTCGGACGAATACGGTTTGCGGTCGGGCGGTGATGTCCATCAGCGCGTCGAATGGACGGGTAGCCTTGAACATGAAAACTCCCTGGTCTTTGGGGGATAAGAGGGGCCGAAACGCAAGAAGGCCGTGCTTTTCCGGGCGCGGCCTTCTCGAAAACCTGGCTGATCTAGCGGATCAGCGTCGTCGTCGGACATGGCGCAGCCCATCATCGTCGCGGATGCGACGGCGGAAAGCGGCGCGGCGGGTGGTCCGATTCAAAATCATGGGCCGCGCTGATACAGGCAGTAGGACGCCAGTGTCAAGATGCTCCGTGATCCGGATGAACGGGACCGTGTCGATTTTACGAAAACTTTAGGCATGTTCCGTAGCGTTCGAGACCAGCTTAGAACAGCAGCCCAGGCGCTCAGGACGAGCGATGTCAAATACGGATTTCTCCATCGCCGAGGAGGTCGAAGCGGCGATTGCCGCGGGCTCCGCGGAAAAATGCAGCGCGACCGTCGAGCGGGTGACGGCGCTGTTTCTGGCCTCCGCCGGCAGCTATGACGAGGAGCAGATCGAGCTGTTCGGCGACGTGTTCGAGCGCCTGGTCAACGCCATCGAGCTGCGCGCCCTGGCTGACATCAGTGCCCGCATTGCGCTGGCCGAGTTGAGCAACCAGCTTGCGCCGGTCTCGCAGGCGCCCGCCAACCTCATTCGCAGACTGGCTCGCAACGAGGAAATCAGCATTGCCGGCCCGGTTCTGACGGAGTCGCCAAGGCTCAGCGAAAATGACCTGGTCGAAATCGCGAAGGGCAAGGGCGAAAAGCATCTGCTGGCGATCGCCGGTCGCTGGTGGCTGCAGGAGATCGTCACCGACAGCCTCTTGGCGCGTCGCTTCCCAAGCGTCAGCCGTCGGCTCGTCAACAATCCCGGCGCCCGCGTTTCCGCCGCCGGCTTTACCTTGCTGGTCGCGCAGGCCGCGTCCGATCCTGAGCTCGCCGTTGCAACGGGCATCCGGGCCGACCTGCCGGCCGCGCTTCGCACGCAGCTGTTGCGCGGCGCGACGGAGGCGGTGAGGGCGCGGCTGCTGTCGCGCGCGCCGTCCTATCTGTTCGAGGAGATCCGAGCCGCGATCTCTGCCGCCTCGTCCGGCGTCGAGCGCGAGCTTTCGCGCGAGCGCGATTTCAGCACGGCGAAAGTGCTGGTCGCGTGCCTGAAGAAAGAAGGCGAGCTCGACGCCGCGACCTTGTCAGGCTTCGCGGTGCAAAAGCGGTACGAAGAAACCGTTGCCGCACTCGCTGAACTGTCGAAGTCGAGTATCGAGATCGTACGCCCCCTGATGCAAAGCCTGCGCAGCGACGGCATCCTCGTGCCCTGCAAGGCCGCGGGACTGGATTGGCAGACCGTGCGGGCCGTGCTGGATTGCCGCTTCTCGACCGGTGTGACCGCGGAAGCCGAAGCGGCCGAGCTCAGGCGTCAATATGCGCTGCTGACGACCGAGAATGCGCAGCGTATGCTCAATCTCTGGAAGGTTCGGCGGCACTAGAATCCAGCCACGCTTCCGTGCAAATCATATTCGTCCGCGCGCTCGATCTTTGCCGTGACGATCTCACCGACCTTCAGCGCCCGGCGGCTGGAAAGATAGACGGCGCCGTCGATCTCCGGCGCGTCGGCCTTTGACCGACCTTTCGCGACCGTCGGACCGACTTCGTCAATGATGACCTGCTGCCGCGTACCGACCTTGCGCTTCAGCCGCCGCGCCGAAATCTTCTGCTGCCGCGCCATCAACGCGTCGTAGCGTCGCTGCTTGACCTCATCGGGCACGGCGCCATCAAGCGCGTTGGAGGCGGCGCCGGCGACCGGCTCATATCTGAAGCAGCCGACGCGGTCGATCTCAGCTTCATCCAGCCAATCCAAGAGATAGGCGAAGTCGCTCTCGCTCTCGCCGGGAAAGCCGACGATGAAGGTCGAGCGGATCGCCAGCTCCGGGCATTGCTCGCGCCACTTGGCGATGCGCGCCAGCGTCCTGTCCTGCGCGGCCGGCCGCTTCATCGCCTTCAGGACGTCGGGGCTTGCGTGCTGAAAGGGGATGTCGAGATAGGGCAGGATCTTGCCCTCGCTCATGAGGCCGATGACCTCGTCGACATGCGGGTAGGGGTAGACATATTGCAGGCGGACCCAGGCGCCCAATTCGCCCAGCTCCTTGGCGAGATCGAAAAACTTGGCGCGCACGCTGCGATCCTGCCACGGGCT
>JAFAUV010000413.1 GCA_019243075.1 Bradyrhizobium sp. | reverse complement strand
GCGCTGCTCGCCGATCTGCGGGAAGTGCAGGGCACCATCCGCGTGCGCGTGCTGTACGATCACGATCGGCCGGCGACGAAATGAAGATGTAGGGTGGGCCAAGCGAAGCGTGCCCACCTTCACGTGCACGGTGCCAGAATGGCGGGCACGGCGCTTTCGCGCCTTTGCCCAACCCCATTGCCTACTTCGTCGCCGGCCGGTCGTGGTCGTACAGCACGCGCACGCGGATGGTGCCTTCGACGTCGCGCAGATCGGCGAGCAGCGCCTCGCCCTCGCCGCCGACGACGTCGGTCTCGAGCACGACATAGCCGACCTCCGGATCGGTTTGCAGATATTGCGCGAGGATGTTGATGCCGTGGCGCGCGACCGCGTCGTTGACCTGGCGCAGCACGCCGGGAACGTTGCGGTGAACGTGGATGAAGCGGGTGCCGGTCGGCCGTGCCGGCAGTTGAACCTGCGGGAAATTGACCGCGCCGAAGGTCGAGCCGACGTCGGAATAGTCGATCAGCTTGCGCGCGACCTCGCCGCCGATGCGGTCCTGCGCCTCCTCGGTCGAGCCGCCGACATGCGGCGTCAGGATCACGTTGGAAAGGCCCTGCAGCGGCGAGACGAAACGGTCCCCGTTCGAGGCCGGCTCGACCGGAAAGACGTCGACGGCGGCGCCCGCGAGATGGCCGCTTCTGAGCGCAGCAGCGAGCGCATCGAGATCGACGACGGTACCCCGCGAATTGTTGATGAGATAGCCGCCCTCTTTCATCTGCTTCAGCTCGCGCTCGCCGATCATGTTCGCGGTCGCCGGCGTCTCCGGCACGTGCAGGGAGACGACGTCGCTCACCGCAAGCAGCTCGTCCAAGGTCTCGACCGGCTCGGTGTTGCCGTGGCGGAGCTTGTCGGTCTGGTCGAAGAAGATCACCCGCATGCCCATGGCTTCCGCCAGATTCGACAATTGCGAACCGATATTGCCATAGCCGACGATGCCGAGCGTCTTGCCGCGCACCTCGCGGCTGCCGTCGGCCGATTTGTCCCAGCCGCCGGCATGGGCCGACACCGAGCGCGGGAAAATCTTCCGGAACAGCATCACGATCTCGGCAATCGTCAGCTCGGCGACGCTGCGGGTGTTGGAAAACGGCGCGTTGAATATGGGAATGCCGATGCGGCGCGCCGCATCGAGATCGACCTGGTTGGTGCCGACCGAAAAGCAGCCGACTGCGATCAGCCGGTCGGCCGCCGCCATGAGATCCGAGGTGAGCTGGGTGCGCGAGCGAATACCGAGCATGTGCACGCCCGACAGCCGCCGTTTCAGCTCCTCCGGGTCCAGCGCCTTCTTCAGCCGCTCGACCTCGCCATAGCCATTGGCCTGAAACAGGCGGACGGCGGAGTCGTTCACGTTCTCGAGCAGGAGAATGCGGATTTTGTCCTTGGATAGCGACAGCGGCATCGATGTTCCGATCTTGGACTCGCCAGGCAACCGCTCCGATTGTGCGCCGGTCCGCCCCAGCGGATCGATAGCCGGGCCGACCTTCGGAGGCAACGGCGGAAAAGCGCGTCTTCCCTGCCGCTCGCGCGGGCTGGTCGCTGAAACCGGCGCCGCTCGACGCCGTATTTCTACCATCTGCAAAGCGGGATCGCTTGGCACGATATTCGCTTCGCAATGCTCAGATCATGCCTCGAATCTTCGGAGCCTCCGATGGGCGAAGTCATACGATTTGTCCCCAAAGCCGAGCTGGAGCGCGCGCGCCTCATTCGCGAAGCCCGCGCGAACTATGAGCGCATCTTCCCGCAAGCCGACCCGGCGGTCGAGCGCGAGGGGCCGAGCAAGTAAGAGGCGCGACTACCCGTTGTCGGTGCCAGCGAAGCGAAGCGATCCGCAGATGCATCCCAGGATCAAGTCTGGATTGTTTGTCGCCCCGCTCCTTGGAATGACGCGTTTCTTCACGCCGCTTTGGCGACCTTCTTCTCCGGCTCGGCCTGCTCCATGGCGCGCATATAGAGGTCGAGCAGGCTTTCGCGCTCGTCGCGCTCTTCCTGGTCCTGCTTTCTGAGCTTGATGATCTCCTTGAGGATCTTGACATCGAACCCCTCGGCCTTGGCTTCGGAGAACACTTCCTTTTTCTGCTCGTTTAGCTCCTGCAACTCCGAGTCCAGATTTTCGATTCGTTCGACGAACGCACGAATTTTTCCGCCGGGAATGGTGACGTCAGACATGGTGCCTCCCTGTGAAATGAGTTCGTGAAAATGACCGCAAAGAAATCACCAATGTGTTAACCCAACAGGGTCGAACCGGGATGGAACGCAAGGTGCTTAACGGCCGAACATGAACGTGATTTCGATCCAGTCGCAGGTCGCTTACGGCCATGTCGGCAACAGCGCCGCGGTCTTCCCGATGCAGATGCACGGCATCGATGTGATCGCGGTACCGACCACCCTGCTCAGCAACCGGCCGGGCTACAAGACCATTCGCGGCCGCGTGCTGGAGGCGGCCCTCGTCGCCGATCTTCTCGTTGGCATCGAGGAGCGCGGCGCGGTCGAGAGCGCTGCGATGGTGCTATCGGGCTATCTCGGCTCGGCCGACACCCCAAACGTGGTCGCAGATTTCGTCATGCGCGCCAAGGCCCGCAACCCCGCCTTGCTCTATGCCTGCGACCCCGTGCTCGGCGACCGCGACCGCGGGCTGTTCGTTCATGCCGATATTCCACCGCTGGTGCGCGACCGGCTGTGCCCGCTTGCCGACATCATCACGCCCAATCATTTCGAGTTCGAATGGCTGTGCGGCGCCGCCGCCGCGACCATCGATCAGGTGATCACGCGGGCGGCAGCGCTGCTGGCGCGCGGTCCCTCGACCGTCGTTGTCACCAGCGCCGAGCTTGACGATACCCCGGATGGCGCCATCGATACGCTTGCCGTCCAAACGCGGCTTGCATGGCGCCTGCGCACGCCCAAATTGCCGATCAGCCCGAACGGCACCGGCGATCTCTTCGCTTCGTTGTTCGCCTCCGCCCGCGTTCGCGGAGCGGATACGCCGGAGGCGCTAAGCCACGCCGCTTCGGCCATCTTCGCCGTGCTGGAGCGCACCGCCGCGCGCGGCACCAAGGAAATGCGCATCGTGGAAAGCGCGGACCTGCTCGTGCGGCCGAGGCGACGGTTTGAGGCTGTTCCGGTCACGAACCATGCCTGAGCTCGTCATGGCCGCATTATCTCGAAAAAGTGATCGGCCACCCCTATTCGCGTCTTGATTTCCCGGTTTCCTGCGACCTGCGAGTACTTAGTGATGTTTTGGATGGGTAAGGAGCCATGACCGATCATTTTCCCGCCCGCCCCGTTGGGCGCCGGCGCCGACGAAGCGCATTGATTGCCGCGGCAACCGGCGTCGCCGCCCTCGCCATCATCGGCGCGGCACAAGCCAAGCAGCCGTGCAGCGCCGGGGCGGGCAAGGAGGGCTACTGGTCCTGGCGCATCATCGAGGGCCGAAAGTGCTGGTATGAAGGCAAACCCATGCTGTCGAAAGCCATGCTGGAGTGGCCGGCCGATACCCCGGTCCAGCCGGACACCAGCCGAGATGCGGCGAGCGCCGCGCCCGAGAGCCACGGCAATCCCCTGGACGCCCAGGCCTTCGCGCCGGATGCGGACAGGACATTTGAGGCGCTGTGGCGAGACAGGATTGAAGGCTCGAGGCGCTGAGGGCCCACGGGCAAATGGTTCCTCCAATTTAATGAAATAAACCGGCTCGCGATCTGGCACCGGCAACCCCATCCTTTCGGAAAGTCCCGCAACCGATCGGGAGCAAGCCATGGGTCTCGAGCTCGTCTTTTTCGCCGGTGCCGCCGTGCTTCTCGCGGCATTGATCTACGCCATTCTGCGCAATCGCCACCGCAGCCGCGAGGCCAATGCGGTTGCCGAAGAGGTGACGCGCCGCCGCTATCAGGAAGCGGAAGGCGGGGGTGTCTCGCCCCTCGATCAGCCGACGCCGCGCCTGAGTGAACCGAACGGCGCGGAGCCCGCGTTTTCGGAGGAGGACATGCAACGCGAGCAATTCGGCCCGCGCGGCGTGAAGGGCGCGCCCGGTCCGGCCAAAATGACGCCGCAGCGCGCCAAGAAGACGTCGGGCCATATCGATCAGGGGCACGTGTCGTAGCGAAGTTTTCGCTTGCCCTACCCGTCGAAGCCGAACAGCTTCGCCGGATTGTGCACCAGGATCCTCTCCAGCGTCTCCTGGTCCGGCGCGTATCGATACATGAGCTCGAGCAGGTCAGCGTCGTTCGGCGGCTGCTTCACCGATACCGGATGCGGCCAGTCGCTGGCCCAGACGCAGCGGTCGGGTGCCGCTTCAATATAGGCGCGCGCGATCGGAACGACGTCCTCGTACGGCCACCCCTTCTTCGAGGTCTTCTCGCCGAGCGAGAGCATCACCCAGAAATTGCCCCTGGCGAGCAGCTCCAGCATCTTCTTCAGGTTCGGGTCGTTCGGGCCTGCTTGCGGATCGGGCCGCGCCATGTGGTCGATCAGCACCGGCACGTCGAGCGACTGGTATTGTTCGACGCTGGAGATGATGCCGTCCTTCTCCGGCTGGATCTTCGCATACCAGCCCAGCTCGCGAATGCGAGCGATCGCGCGCGCGAATTCCCGGTCGGAGAGCACCGCGCCGAGCTCCTGCCGGAAGCTGAAGCGCGCGCCGCGCACGCCGGCCTGGTGCAGCTCGTCGAGATAGGCATCGTCGGCTTCCGCAAACACCAGCGCGTTGGCGCAGCCGCGATAGTTCGCTCCCATCATCGCAAGACCATCGAGCACCACGCTGTGGTCGGCGCCATAGGTCGTGGTCTGCACGATCACACCGCGCTCGATGCCGAGCGTCTGGTGCATGCGAAGCGCCGCCTCCCAGGTGGCGGTCGGCATCTGATAGGCGGCCCCGGGACGGACCGGATATTTTTCGGGCGGTCCCAGCACGTGAAACTGGCTGTCGACAGTGTTGCGCGGCGGAGGCTTCGACGGGCGGCGCGGATTGGGATCGAAGGGAAGATAAGTGGGCACTGCGAAAATTCCTCTTCAGTCGATGACCGCTGTGAAATCGCATTGCACAAGCGCCCCGCCTTCCATGTCGGACTGCAGCGAATGGCGCGCGGGGCGCGAATGCTCGTCGGGAAACATCTTCAGCCACTCGGCATTCAGCGGCGCGCGCTGCGAGCGATCCTTCAACCACACTGTCATCTTGATGATGTCGGCGGTCGTGCCGCCGGCGGCCTCAACCGTGGCCTTCATATGGGCGAACATGTTGGTACATTGCGCCTCAAGCGTTGCGGGCATCTGGCCGTCATTATCGCGGCCGAGGATCACCCCGCTCATGACGAGGCTGCCGATCCGGCAGGCGTTCGGGATCGGGTTGGCGTGCTTGAAGCCGCCAATATGGATGCTTTTCCGCCGTGCGGCGCCGGTCATGGCAGCTTCCTTTCTGATCGTCGTTCAGCTGGTCGATTTCGGAGTTTGGAAGACGCTGTTGAGCGTGACGATGTCGCCGAGCCGCGCGTAGCGAGGTCCGCCGATGCGCGCGATCGGATCGAGCGCCGCCGTCTCGATCTTGCCGTCGTTGAGGAGACCGCCGCGGATATGAAACAGCACCACCTCGCCGACGATCAGGCGGCTGCGCAGCTCGCCGAATTCGAGGCACTGGTGGAAGCGGCATTCCATCGCGACCGGGGGTGCTGCGAGCCGCGGCACCTTGACGCGCTCGCTGGCGATCGTCTCGAGCCCGAGATGCGCAACCTCGCTGATGTCGGCCGGATGCTCGACCGAACTCTCATGTACCGCGTTCATCAGCGGCGAATCGGCGATGTGGATGACATATTCCCTGCTGGCAAGGATGTTCTGCGCGGTGTCCTTGTAGATGTCGCCCTTGCGACCGACGCTGATCGCGAGCATCGGCGGTTTTTGCGAGACGAAGGTGAAGGCGCTGAACGGCGCGAGGTTGAGAACGCCGGTGGAAGAGAGGCTCGTCACCCAGGCGATCGGGCGCGGCACCACCAATCCGGTGAGCAGCCGGTAGATCTTCTCCGCGTCGTAATCGCCGGGATCGAGGCGCGTGGTCAAGGCCAATTTTCCGATCCTTCACTCGGCCTTGATGTTCGCCCTGCGCACGACGGGCGTCCATTTGGCGTCCTCGCGCTCAAGGTAGGCGGTGAACTCGGCAGGCGTCATCGTCACGGCGTCGGCGCCGAGCTTGTCGAACTTGTCGGCCACCATCGGATCCTTCAGCACCGCGACCACGGCGTCATGCAGCTTGTTGATGATCTCGGGCGGCGTGCCGGCCGGTGCGAACAGGCCGGTGAAGGTCTGTGCATCAAAATCCTTGTAGCCGAGCTCGGCGAATGTCGGCACATCAGGCAACGAGGCGAGACGATGGGAGCTGGTGACCGCCAGCGCCCGGACGTTGCCGTTTTTGATGAAGGGCAATCCCACCGAAACCTGGTCGAAAGCGAACTGCACCTGCCCGCCGATCAGGTCGTTGGTCGCCGGCGCATTGCCACGATAGTGCACGGTGACCCATTTCAGACCGAGGTCGGATTGCACGAGTTCGCTGCGCAGATGATTGGTCGTGCCGGCGCCAGGAGACGCCATGGTGAGCTTGCCGGGCTCACTGCGAACGAGATCGAAGAACTCCGTCGCGGTCTTCGCGGTGATGGTCGGATGCACCTCGAGCAAGAGCGGCGTCATCGAGATCGAGGTGATGGGCAGCAAATCGCGCTTCCAGTAATAGGCCTCGCGCTGGTTGATGATGGGGGCGAACAGCACCGGCCCGTTGGCGCCGACGAACAGCGTGTAGCCGTCATGGTCGGACCTGACCAATGCCTCGCCCGCGATCATGCCGCCGGCGCCGGCCTTGTTGTCGATGATGAAGGGCTGGCCGAGGCGCGCCTGCAACTTGTCGGCGACGATGCGGGCGGCGGTGTCGACATTGCCGCCGGGCGGGTAAGGCACGATCAGGCGGACGTTGCGGTCCGGATAGGTGTTTGCCGCCGTCGGGACTGCCGTCACAGCCGCAATGGCGATCAGCGCCACGGCAAGAAACCGCATGAAATCCTCCCGGTGCTTTACGGATCGGCCGTCCGCCGTCGCCTATGATTCGATCCCGGCCTTTACCTGTCGACCGAATTATGCCGTTGTTGTCCATATGGTGGACAACGGATGACGGCAGGATGAATGCGGCCCCGCGCACGGAACCGAGGAAAGGTGCGCAGGCGATCCGCCGCGCGGTGGCGGTGCTGCGCATCCTGGCCGCGGGCCGCGAGGCGGGATTGCCGCTGGCGGAGGTGGTGCAGGCGACCGGCCTGGCGCGCCCGACCGTGCACCGAATCGTGCATGCGCTGATCGAGGAAGGTGTCGTCGAGCGCCACGACAAGACTGGTCGTTATGCCATCGGCAACCAGGTGCTCGAGCTGGCGCTGGCCCGTCCTTCCCGCTCGCCGCTGTTGAGGGCCGCCGATGGCGTGCTCGGCGAGCTCGCGCAAGCCGTCGGCGACACGCTGTTTTTGACGGTGCGTACCGGCAATGACACGCTGTGCGTCGACCGCCGCATCGGTTCTTACCCGATCCAGGTGCTCTCGATCGAGGTCGGCGCGCGCCGCCCGCTCGGCGTCAGCAGCGCCGGCGTGGCGATCCTCGCGGCAATGCCGGCGGCGGAAGCGCGAAAGATCGTCAACGCCAACCAAGCGCGATTCGCGGCCTATCGCACCGACCTTTCCACCGTGCTCGCACAGGTCGCGGCCGCGCGGCGCCGTGGCTACAATCTGCGCGAAGTCGGCCTGATCCAGGGCACCAAATCGATGTCGACCTGGATCAAGGCAGCGGACCTTCGCCCGGTCGCCGCCATCACCGTCTCCGCCGTGCGCACGCGGCTCGGGCCCCGTCGTGAGGCGGAGCTCGCGGAAGTGCTCCTGGAGGCGGCACGAAGCATCGAACGAGCGATAAGCATCATCCCGACATCGTGATTCAAGTCGCCGGCATCCCCCGCAATCTCCCGGATTCTCCGCCCGAAACCGCGCTGATAATTTTTGGCTTGGCCCGATTCGCACGGCTTTGAGGATGCGGAACATGACGGACGTCTTCTTCCATTGCTCCGACGACGAACACGTGTTGATCGACCGGAGCGGCGCCGCCATCAAGGATTGGGTCGAGGCCTGCGAGCACGCCGAGCGCCTCGTCCGCTCCTACATCATGACGGCGAACGCCGAAGATTGGCGCAACTGGGTCGTACATGTCACGGACGAGCGCGGCGACGAAATCTTCGCCCTGCCCTTCACCTCCGTCCTCGGCCGACCGCACTGAGGAGACGCCGATGCCGCACCCGCCAACATCTTCGACCCTGCGTCAGTATCTGGGCGACATCCGGGTCAGGATCGAAACCGTGCTCAGGCCCTACCGGCCCGAGCTCCATTACATGCGCGGACCAGGGCCGAGATGGCACGCGCGGCATGGCGCGGTCGCGGCAGCGCGGGGCATCACCGCGCCGCAGCCGTACCGCCCTCGTCGATCTCCCGCCCCATGACCGCGATCGCCTTCTGATAGACCTGCGCGGCATTCCAGGCTTCGATCGCCGCGAAATTTGGCTCGCCCGGCTGGTAGCCGGCGCCGGCGCGCCAGCCATGGGCTTTCAGGAAGTTGGCCGTCGAGTTGAGCGCGTTTGCGGCCACATCGAGATTGCCGGTGCCGTATTCCAGCATGGTTTTCGGCAGGAACTGAGTCTGGCCGAGTTCGCCATGCATCGAGCCGCGCGTGGACGCCGACAGCACGCCACGATCGATCAGTTTCAGCGCCGCGTAAAGCTGGTCCGTGAAATATTCCGGCCGGCGGCAGTCATAGGCCAGCGTGGCGATCGAGGACAGCATGTTCTGATTGCCGCGCTGGCTGCCAAAACCCGATTCCATGCCCCAGATCGCAATCAGCGGCCCCGGCGGCACGCCGTATCGTTGCTGGATCGAGGCGAACAGCGCCGCCTGAGACTGCTTCAGCGAGCGCCCGCGGGCGACGATCGCGGCGGAGCCGCGCTTGACCATGAACGCTTCGAGCGAGAGCTTGAAACTGCGCAGGCTGCGATCGGCATTGATGGTTGCAGTGGCGTAGCTGGCCTGCATCAGCGCGCCGATCCCGTTCGCACCGATGCCGTTCGTCGTCGCCTCCTGGGCGAACTGCTGCTTCCAGGCCTCGAAACCGGCAGGGCCGTTGCCGCACTGGGCGGCGTCGGCGCGGCCGAGCGGCATCAGCATCGCCGCTGCCATGATTGCAGCCTTCACCAGTTCCCTGCCCTTTGTCATCCAGCACTCCTTGCGGCGGACGGGTTTGCGTCCGCATGCTATCCCTTTGCGTTGCGCGATCCCACCGGCAATTGTCACGGCATGACCCGTCTCACTTGACTGCCACGATCTCCGCGTCGTCGCGGCCGGCGCGCACGACGTCGCCGACCCGCCGGCCGAGCAGGCTTCGGGCGAGGGGCGAAACGTGGGAAATCGAGCCTTTGGCGGGATCAGCCTCGTCCTCGCCGACAATGCGAAACGTCTGGCGACGACCGTCGTCTCGTTCGATGGTGACCGTATGTCCGAACTGGACGGCTTCGGCGGCAGCATCGAGGACGCGGAGCTGTGCCGTGGCGCGCCGGGCATTCCAATAGCGCAGGTCGCGCCCGGCGCTCGCGAGCAGGTCGCGATCACCTTCGGCCTGCGCCTCGGCATAGGCGCGGCGCGCGGCTTCGAGGGCCGCCTCGATCAAGGCGAGCCCCTCCAATGTCACGAAATTCGGATGCTCCGACAGCGGGCGGTCGGGCAGCGCATCGATGTGACTGTCTTCGTTGATGAAGGCTCGGCTCATGCAGCGAATATAGGCCTTCTCAACCTGCTCTCCACCCCGACCCGTTCTACGGCAGGACCGGCTACGGCAGGACTGGGCGCTTACGCCGCCCAGAGTTGGTCGAACTCAGCAGGCCCGTAGCTCTTACCCTCTCCGTCGGTAACCACCACGCTCCACCCTTCGCTCGCCCAGACCCTGGCTTTCGCAACGATCAACAATCGGCTCTCGCGCTCGACGTTGACCTTCTCGTTGTCGCGTTCTGCGGTCATCCTGTAAGGCAAGTTCTTATTCCTTCTTTTACGCAACGCCTCGCTTGGAGTGGTGACACCCGGCTTTGACCGCAATTCGCCGACGACGTGGCGATTTGGTGAAACGCGCACCAGTGGAACTCGGGCTGACGACGAGACGGCGGCCACGGCCGCCCTCATCGCCAGCTTCGAAAGCGCGTCATCAATACGGTTCGTAGGCGTAAGCGCCGTAAGGCCCAGGGCCGCCGGGCGCAACGACGACGGGAGCCGGGCCGACTGCAACGCCCGCGGGCCCCACGTCGTAGGCGACATACCCGCCATAGGGCATGCGCGGATAGCGGCCGCTATTGTAGGGCATGTGCACGCCGTAGCCGCCCGTCAGATAATGCGAGTTGGGATAGTTGAACCCGACCATGCCGGGCTCCTGTGTGGCCTCCTGCGCCAGCGCAGGGCTCGCCAGCGCCATCGACAACACCGCGGCGGCTCCGAGCAGTTTTAGCTTTGTCATTTTTTTCTCCATGATGATCAAAGCGAAAACGGCGCGCTGCCTGCGCCGTTCCTCCATCTCGTTCAAGCCGGCGTGAGTTCTCCTGGTGTGGAGATCGAGCACCAATGAACAGCGCTCGCAAATAGCGCTCGCGTTGATAGGGAGAGAGCCGGTCGTCGCAATGCAGCAGCCCCTGCCGCAGGGCCGGTCGACCTTGCAGGGGGCGAACCGTGCTTTTAGTCCTATTTGCCGCGGCGCCGGCGAAACGTGGAACTAACCATCGGCTGCTATCGTGCGTCCCGGTCGAGCGCTTAACGCGCAATTAACTTTACGGCGGGGGTTCATGCTCAGATTGCTGACGATTGTCGCGGCGCTGCTGGTTCCGGCAGGCGAGGTATTCGCACATGGCAGCGAATCCACGCCACCGCCAGCGGCCAAAAAGGGGCCTTCCATTTCGCCGGCGCAGGTATCCCAGAGCAGCCGGGGTCCGGTGCTTGCCGATCCCAAGGGCATGACGCTGTACTATTTCGACCGCGACGATACCGGCAACAAATCGAACTGCGACGGCAAATGCACCGAGCGCTGGATCCCCTTCGCCGCGCCTGCCGATGCGGAAGCCACCGGGGATTTCACCCTGATCACCCGCAGCGACGGCTCCAGGATGTGGGCCTATCGCTATCGTCCGCTCTACTTCTCGCGCCAGGACAAGGAGCCCGGCGAGGCCAACGGTTACGATGCGGCCAACCTCTGGCACCTCGCTCGACCGGCTGAGTAAAGCGAACTCACTCTAAGGTTAGTCCCAGCCGGCCAAGCCAACGGGGGACCCTTGGACTTGCGCTTCGAGAGCTCAGTGGTGGTCGCTGACAAGCACGACCGGCACGGCCTCCGCAACGGGCTTGCGGGTACTCTCGGCCATAACAGCAGGCACCTGAGGTGTCGTCGGCGCAGCCTGTTGGTTCGGCGCGGGAGCCACCGGCGCGGCGGCGACCTGTTGCTCGGTGCTTGCCTGGCGATTCCAGTCGCAAGCGGCGGCGGATTCCGCGGTGAGGGCAACGGCGGCAAAGGCGGTGACGACGACGAGCTTTCTCATGGCCGGGCTCCCTTGGTGACGGTATCCCCTTGTACCACAGCAAGGAGCTTTCCCGAATCCCGGAAGGTATCACGAATGCGTAAGCGGCGCCTGTTCGAGATATCCCCGCCTGCTTCGCAAGCCGCAATGTCATCCAACTTTCCGAATAAATCGCCCGCGTTAAACTTGAGACCGATTCGGCGGACGATCTTTCGACGCGAGGGGAGTTGCTGATGGCATTTTTCAAGCGCGAGCTCGGCCCGGTCGAGCGGTTCGAGGCTGCGCTGAAGCTCAAACAGGCCGAGCGTGAAAGGCTCGCCGGCCGCCTGGCGGTTGCCGAATCCGCACTGGCCGACAAGCGCGCCGCAGCCGAAAAGCTCGCGGTCGCCGGCGCCAGCAATGCGAAGCTCGAAAAAGCCGAAGCGCAGATGCGCGCCGACGAGGATCGCACCCGCACGCTCCGCACCGAGCTTGCCGACATCGACGAGCAGGTCGTCTCGACCGAACGCGCGCTGGCCGATGCCCGCGCCCAACGCGACCGCGAATTGCTCGCCGACCAGATCGAGGCGCTTGCCGCATCGATCGAGCGCTCGCTGCCTGGTTTCGGCGCCGGCGCCTCGGCGCTGGTCGATGCCGTTGCCAAGGGCGCGACGCAGGTCGCGGAGGCCACCCGCTTTGCCGCCAGCGTGGACGCCGTTCGGCGCGAGGTGCTCTCGGCCGCGGATCTCGTGTGCTGGGAGTTGCGGACGCTGGCGGTGCGCACGCGTGCAGGCAACGCGAATGTGAGTGCGACGGCACAGGCCGAGGCCGACCCGGCGCCCGCGCCGATGATCGAGCGGCAGATGGTCTATACCTTCATTCCGCTGTTGTGGCGGGAAGGCAGCGAGGTGAAAAAGGCCCCGGCCTTTGCGATGGTCCCGCTGCCGAAGGCGCTGCTGCCGATCGCACTGCGGCATCAGCACGCCGACTATGTCAATGCGCGGCGCGTGCAGACGCTGATGCATGTCCATGGCTCCGGTGAAGGCAGGCCAGAACCGGCGACCGACGATCCGCTTCTGGTCGACCTCGATGCGCTTGCCGCCGGCGAACAGGGCGCGCGCGCCAACGTGGCGTGAGGTCTCCGAGCCCCTCGGGGCCTGCGAAACGAGGTCGCTGCCCGACCTTCACGATGCGCAGCGAAACGAACGCGCCGGTGCTGGCGCTGGCCGGATCCGGTTCCGCCGTTTCATCCACAGGGGCCTCAACCTCTCCACGCTATCGCCTTGCTTTGGTCAAACCCGGCTGCAGTCGTGTGGTACGCAGCGATCACTGAAGTCGCGGGGGACCGACGATGGCTTCCAAGCAAGATATCAAGAACGATCCGAATGACGTGGTGGAGATCGCACCGGACGTTGTTCTGGTTGCGCGGGCGGCTGCGGAATTTCCGTCGCTAGCTCCCGACAGCGCGGGCCAGCCTCTCAACCGCCAGCCCAATATGGGTGCCGCGAGCGCGACAGCCGGCACGAACTTCGCTGGCGCCGCGCCAAGGGTCGACGCCACGTTCCGCGCCAGTGACGTGAACGATATTCCTCGCCTCAGGTCGAGGGGCCGATGGGCCAAAACCGCCTCCATGGCTTTCCTGTTCGCCCTTCTCAGCGTTGTCGCCACGGCCGCCTGGCAGCGCTATGGCGGCGAAGCGCAGGCGATGGCTGCAGGGCTGAGCTCGCGGATTGATCTTGTTTCCTTGCTGCCGTGGCAAAAGAGTACGGCAGCCGCCCAACCGGAGGCTTCGACCCCGCCCGCCACCGCCGCAGCAGATCAGACCACGGCGGCGCCGACGGCAAGCCAGCCTGCGGACACCGCCGCAGCGGCAAGCGCAGCCGCCCTGCCCCAACCCCCGTCTCAGGATCCGGCACAGACGTTGCAGTCGGTCTCGCGCGACGTGGCCGGTCTCACGCAGCAAATCGAAGCGCTCAAGGCGAGCATTGCCGAGTTGAAGGCGAGCCAGGAGCAATTGTCCCACGACATGGCCAAGCCGCACGAGACCAAGCCAGCGGAAGCGAAGCTTTCGGAAACAAGGCCGGTCGAGCCCCGTCCGACCAAACTGGGCGCACCGCCGCGCCCGCTCGGGACAATCGTGCAACACAAGCCGAAGCCGCCGATGTATCCCCCCATGCAGGCGACCGCCGTAGCTCCCTTGCCGCCGGGCGCGGGCTCTCCCCCGGTGCAGATCGCGCCGGCGCCCCCGCCGGCGATCGCGTCGGAGACATCGGATGATGCCGTGGTGATGCGGCCGCCGATGCCGGTCCGCTAGCTCAGCTCGCCCGCAAGGCCGCATGCGACCGTAGCAAGGCGTGAACTAGCGCTCCGCAACCGGCATCGGCGGCTTCAGCGACGAGCGCGACGTCGGAGCAGGCCGCTTCGGCGCACCGCGCGGATGCCCGCTTGGCGCGTCATCGACGTCCGCCAGGTAGGAGGCAAGCTCCCAGGCCGAGCTCGAACTGCTCGCGTAATGGTCCTGCAGGAAGAGATAGAGCGTCCATCGAAAGCGCCCTTTGCCGAGCCCGCGCGCGCTGTGATGGCAGGTCGCACAATCGTCGGCAAACAATTTTGCACCGGATTTGCCCTCATCCAGATTTTGGGCATGTGCCGGCACAGAGGTCGAGCAAGCCAGGCCACCGAGCGCCGCTAGAAGGCGCGCCCAAACCATCAATTTCATCATGCTCCGCAACGACATCCCTCCGGCACCTGCCGCCTCGCTATCGCGGACAAGACTGTCAAAATCACGGCGACCGGCGGCGGAACAGAACGCTTGAAAGATCGCGCGGGACTCAACATGATGCGCTCGTTGGCGCATCCGCCGCGCGAGCAATAAAAGCGAGGGAACCCCGAGATGCTGGAGCGCGCGCTCCCAGTTTTGCCTTCGGCCATTGCCCACGATCCGGCG
>JAFAUV010000238.1 GCA_019243075.1 Bradyrhizobium sp. | reverse complement strand
GGGTCGAGGCCGTCGAGGTTGAATCCCTTGAGCAGCGCCAGTTGCTGCAGCATCACCGGCCCCTGGCTCCAGACCCCGGCCTTGCAGACGGTATAGCGGCCGTAGTCGTAGGTCAGCGGCGCCTCGATCATCGGCACCCACTTCGCCATGTCATCGGCCGAGAGCACGCCCTTGTGCGGCGAGCCGGAGACATCCATGACTTCCTGGATGCGGCAGAACCTGTCGATCGCCTCCGCGACAAAGCCGTGCGACCAGGCTTTGCGGGCGCGCTCGATCTGCGCGCTGCGGTCGCCTCCCGCGCTCTCGGCTTCCTTCAGGATGCGGGCATAGGTCTCGGCGAGTTTGGGGTTGGTGAAGAGGGTGCCGGGTTTCGGCACCTCGTTGTTCGGCAGATAGACCGCGGCCGAGGTCGGCCAGTGCTTCCGGAACAGCGTCTCCACGGTCTTGATCGTGGCGGAGGCGCGCTCGACCAGCGGATAGCCATTGCTGGCGTAGGCAATCGCCGGCTCCAGCACATCGCGCAGCTTCATCGTGCCGTAGTCGCGCAGCAACAGCATCCAGGATTCGAAGGTGCCGGGAACGCAGGCCGCGAGCAGGCCCGTACCGGGCACCATCTCCAGCCCCTCGCTCCTGTAATGGGCAATGGTAGCGCCGGCCGGCGCCGGACCCTGGCCGCAGATCACCTCGGTCCGGCCGCGCTTGACGTCATGCACGATGATGGGCACATCGCCGCCCGGGCCGTTCAAATGCGGTTCGACGACCTGCAGCGTGAAGGCGGTTGCGATGCCGGCGTCAAAGGCATTGCCGCCCTTTTCCAGCATAGCCATCCCGACCGCGGTCGCGATCCAATGCGTCGAGGCCACGACGCCGAAGGTGCCCTCGATCTCGGGCCGGGTGGTGAACGGATCGGGATTGACGTTGCTGGCCATGGGCCTTCGTCCTTCTTGATCGAGCCGGCGCGCACTTGATCACAGCGGCGGCATCCTGCCAACTGGCATACCAGAGGCCCGCCAAGCCGCTCGCATCTCCGTGATCACGCCGGCGTGGGCGCCAGATTGACGGCGTGGCAGGCGACGCCGTCGACCAGCGCCGGCGTTTGCGTCCGGCAGAGATCGAAGGCCAGCGGGCAGCGCGGGTTAAAGGCGCAGCCCGGCGGAGGGTCGATCGGGTTGGGGATTTCGCCTCTCACGGGAATCCGCTGCCGGCCACTCATCGCCAGATCCGGCACCGCGCCGAGCAGCATTTTGGTATAGGGCATGCGCGGGTTATCGAAGAGCTCGCGCCCTTGCGCGATCTCGACAATGCGGCCGAGATACATCACGCCGATACGGTTCGCCATGTGGCGGACCACGGCGAGGTTATGGCTGATGAAGAGATAGGTCAGGCCGAACTTGTCCTGCAGATCGCGCATCAAGTTGAGAATCTGCGCCTGCACGGACACGTCGAGCGCCGAGGTCGGCTCGTCGCAGACGATGAACTCGGCATTGGAGGCGAGCGCGCGCGCAATCGCGATGCGCTGCCGCTGGCCGCCGGAAAATTCATGCGGAAATTTGCCGCCGTCGTCGGCATGCAGGCCGACCAGCGCGAGCAACTCGCCGATGCGGTCCCTGATCTGGCGCTCGCCTTCGATCAAATTGAAGGCGCGGATCGGCTCGGACACGATCGCGTGGACCCGCAAGCGCGGGTTGAGGCTGGCATACGGGTCCTGGAACACCATCTGGATGCGCCGCCGCAGGCGCTGGCGCGCCTGCGCCTGTTTCGCACTGGTCATGGAGACGCCGTCGATCAGGACCTCGCCCGAGGTCGGCGGCAACAACCCCACCATCATGCGTGCGACCGTGGTTTTTCCAGAGCCGGATTCGCCGACCAGCGCAAAAGTCTCGCCCTTTCCGATGTCGAAGGAGACGCCGTCGACGGCTTTGAGGTATTCGAGATGGCCGCCTTCGAGCACGCGGTTGAGCCACGGCTTTGAGACATCGAACACGCGACGCAAATTCTTCACATCGACAAAGGGCGCCGTGCTCATGCCGCGCTGTCCTTCACCGACGCGTCGAAGAGGTGGCAGGCGACCGCTTGCGCGCCGCGCCGGATTGGCTCCGGCCGCTCGATGCGGCAGCGCTCGAAGGCGAATGCGCAGCGCGGATTGAACGAGCAGCCCGGCGGGATCGCCGACAACCGCGGCATCGCGCCCGGAATCTGCACCAGCCGCTTGTCGTCGCCGGCGAGCGTCGGGATCGCGCCCATCAGACCCCTGGCATAGGGATGCAGCGGATTGCGCACGACGTCCCCGACCGGGCCGATCTCGGCGATGCGCCCGGAATACATTACCGCGACGCGATCGCAGGTCTCGGCGATCACCCCCATGTCGTGGGTCACCAGCATCACGGCGGTGCCATGGTCGCGGCCGAGCCGCTTGATCAGGCCGATGATCTGCGCCTGCACGGAGACGTCGAGCGCGGTGGTCGGCTCGTCCGCGATGATCAGCTCCGGCTCGGCGCAGATCGCAAGCGCAATCACTACGCGCTGGCGCATGCCGCCGGAGAACTCGTGCGGGTAGCCGTCGATGCGCTTGTCGGGCGCGGGGATGCCGACTTCGGCGAGCAGGTCGATGGCGCGCTTGCGCGCGGCAGAATCGGAGAGTGACATGTGGGTCTTGATGGTCTCGACGATCTGGTCGCCGATCCGGTAGAGCGGGTTGAGGCTGGTGAGCGGGTCCTGGAAGATCATGCCGACCCTTTTGCCTCGAATGCGGCGGATTTCCTCCGCCGGCAGATGGTCGATGCGCAGGCCCGAGAGCCGGATTTCGCCGCCGCAGATTCTGCCCGGCGGATCGATCAATCCGATCACCGCAAGCCCGGTGACCGACTTGCCGGCGCCGGACTCGCCGACCACGCCGAGCACCTCGCCCTTGGCGATGTCGAAGGAGACGCCGTCGATCGCGCGCAAGGTGTGGCGGCGGGTGGCGAATTCCACCTGAAGGTTGCGCACGGAGAGGACGGGTTCGGTCATCGCAGTCTTGGATTGAGGGCGTCGCGAAGCCAGTCCCCGAGCAGGTTGATGGAGAGGATCAGCGCCGCCAGCGCAATGCCGGGGAAGGCGACGATCCACCACTCGCCGGAGAACAGATAGTTGTTGCCGATCCGGATCAGGGTGCCGAGCGAGGGCATCGTGTCGGGCAGGCCGACGCCGAGGAACGACAGCGTCGCTTCCGTGATGATCGCGAGCGCGAGGTTGATGGTGGCGATCACCAGCACCGGCCCCATCGCATTCGGCAGCACATGGCGCAGCATGATGACGGGGGCGGGCAGGCCGATCAGCTGGGCGGCCGCGACATAGTCCTTGTTCTTTTCGACCAGCACCGATCCGCGCACCGTGCGCGCATATTGCACCCAGAAGCTCAGCCCGATGGCAATCACCAGCACGACCAGCATGCTCGTCGCGTCCAAGCGGTTGCCGAACACCGATTTGGCGACGCCGTTGACGAGCAGCGCGATCAGGATGGCGGGGAAGGTGAGCTGCACGTCGGCGATGCGCATGATCAGGCTATCGACCGCGCCGCCGACATAGCCGGCGATCAGGCCGAGCACGACGCCGAGCGTGCCGGAGAACAAGACGCCCAGCACGCCGACCGCGAGCGAGATGCGAAGGCCGTAGAGGATCGCCGAGAGCACGTCGCGGCCCTGCTCGTCGGTGCCGAGCAGGAATGGGCTCTGGCCGTCGGCGGTCCAGAGTGGCGCGAAGCGCGAATTGGCGAGTTGCAGTTGCGCCGGATCGAACGGGTTCTGCACCGAGAGCAGCGGGGCGAAGATCGCAAGCAGGAGGAACGACAGCGTCACCGCGGCCGCCAGCATCGTGAGCCTGGAGCGGCGGAAGGAATGGAACAGGTCGCTTTCAAGCGCTCGCTTGAGCCAGCCCGACGACGATGCGTGCCTTCCACCTGTTTCACGATGGGGGACGACGGCGTCGCTCATGGTCAACCCGCCCGGCTGACGGTCGCGCGCAGGCGCGGATCGACGACGGTGTAGAGGATGTCGACCGCAAGATTGATGGTGACGAAGATCAGCGACACCATCAAGAGATACGCCGCCATGATGGGAATATCGACGTTTTGCACGGCTTGAACGAACAATAGTCCCATTCCCGGCCATTGGAACACGGTCTCGGTGATGATCGCAAATGCAATTACCGAGCCAAATTGCAGGCCTGCGACGGTGATCACGGGCACAAGCGTGTTACGCAGCGCGTGGCCGAAGTGGATGGCACGGGTGGTGAGGCCGCGGGCGCGGGCGAAGCGGATATAGTCGGTGCGCAGCACTTCCAGCATCTCGGCGCGCACCAGCCGCATGATCAGCGTCATCTGGAACAGCCCGAGCGTGACCGAGGGCATGATCAGCGCCTTCAGGCCGGAGACGGTGAGGAGCCCGGTCGTCCACCAGCCGATCCGCACCACCTGGCCGCGCCCGAACGAGGGCAGCCAGCCGAGGGTGACCGCGAACAGATAGATCAGGAGAATGCCGATCAGGAAGGTCGGCAGCGAGATGCCGATCAGCGACACTGCCTGCAGGATTTTCGCCGGGATCGAGTCGCGGCGCAGCGCCGAATAGACGCCCGTCAGGATGCCGAACACGATCGCCAGAATGGTGGCGACGGTCGCAAGCTCCAAGGTCGCCGGCATTCGCTCCTTCAGCAGCGTCGCGACGGGCTGGCGGAATTGATAGGAGATGCCGAAGTTGAATTGCGCGGCGCCGGCGAAGTAGCGCACGAACTGCACCGGGATCGGATCGTTCAACCCGAGTTGCTCACGGATCGCGGCGCGCTCGGCGGCCGGGGTGTCGATCGAGACCATCTGGTTGACGGGATCGCCGGCGAAACGGAACATCGAGAACGCGATGATGCCGACGGCGATCATGACTCCGATCGCCTGGATCGCCCGGCGAACAGTGAAAGCGAGCATGCGATCCCTTCTTCTGTGCGCTTCGTTGCGCCGCTGAACACAAGATCCCGAAGCGGAACGCTGCCCCGGACCTCACAATTCCATTGCCCTACTCTTCGGTTTTGGTGGCCCAGTACAGCAGCACCTGGTTGTCGGCGCGCTGGGTCAATTTGACTTTTTTCGAGACGCCCCAGGACAACGCCTGCTGGTGCAGCGGGATGTAGGCGTAATCCCTGATCGATATCTCGAAGGCCTGCTTGATCATCTGATCGCGTTTGGCCGTGTCGGTTTCGACCAGGATCTTGTCGGTCAGCGCGTCCAATTCCTTGTTGCAGTAGCCGCCGAGATTGGCCTCGCCGCGGGTCGAGTCCTTGGGGTCGTCGCGGCAGCCCAGGATATCATGCAGCACGTTGTGGGAATCCATCGAGGCCGGCGTCCAACCCAGGAGGTAGAACGAGGTCTTGAAGCCGCCAGGCTTCAGGACCTTTGCGAAATAGAGCGCCTTGGGTTGCGCCAGGAGGTCGACCTTGACGCCGATGCGCGCCAGCATGCCCACGACGGCCTGGCAGATCGCGGCATCGTTGACATAGCGGTCGTTCGGGCAATCCATAGTGACTTCGAAACCGTCGGAATAGCCGGCCTCGGCGAGCAGCTTCTTGGCGCCGTCGGGATCGTATTTCGGCCGGGTGAAATCCTTGGACAGGGCGTATAGCTGCGGCGCGACCATCAGCGCCGATGGCGTCGCCAATCCGCGCATGACGCGGTTCTTGATCGCCTCGATATCGATGGCCTTGTAGAAGGCTTCGCGGACGCGGATGTCCTTGAAGGGGTTCTTGCCCTTCACGCTGGAATAGAGCAACTCGTCACGGCTCTGGTCCATGCCGAGAAAGATGGTGCGGATTTCCGGGCCGTTCAGCACGGTCGCGACGCCGCTCGCATTCACCCGCTGGATGTCCTGCAGCGGGACCGGCTCGACGACGTCGACCTCGCCCGACAGCAGCGCGGCGACGCGGGTCGCATCCGATCCGATCGGCGTGAAGACGATCTCCTTCAGGTTATGTTCGGGCTTGCCCCACCAGCCGGCGAACGGCTTGAACACGGTCTTGACGCCGGGCTGATGGCTCTCGATCGTGAAGGGTCCGGTGCCGTTCTCGTGCAGCGAAGCGTAGCTCGGCGTGGTCGCGGATGCCGGGGTCGGAGCAACCGCGTCGTGCTCCTCGCACCATTTCTTGTCCATGATGTACCAGCCGTCCCATTGCGAGATCAGGATGGGATTTGGCGCATCCAGCATCACGTCGACCGTGTAATCGTCGATCTTGACGAATTTGGCGTCGGGAGGGACGTTGGAGAGGAAATTGGAGCCGTTGGCGCGAACGCGCTGGGCGGAGAACAGCACGTCATCGGCGGTGAAGGGATCGCCATTGTGGAATTTGACGTTGTGGCGCAGATGGAAGCGCCAGTGGGTCGGGGTCGGCGTTTCCCAGCTCTCGGCCAGGGCCGGGGCGATCTTCAACTGCTTGTCGCGGGTGACCAGGCCCTCATAGACATGGGCGTGATGGGCGATCGTCGTCGTTTCCTTCAGCGTGTAGGGATCGAGCGATTTGAGCTCGCCCTGGTTGGCGTAGCGCAGCGTCTGGCTCGATGCCGGCAGCGGCGAGAGCGCGACGAGCGAGGCGAGGGTCGCGGCCAACAAGATGTGACGAACCGACATCTATCTGCGCTCTCCGCTGGGCGCCTGCTTTGTTGCAGCCTCGCCAGGATATGGTCGAACATGTTGCCAGAACCTGGCCGCCGCGCAAGCGGCATTTCCCTAGAGCGGGCGGGGGTTTGCATGGGCAAACCGTGTTGACTGATTTCCGTCCGGGCGGCGCGCATGCGGCCTCCCTATTCGACTTCCGGCCGCACCGCGGCAAAACCGGCTGGTTGACCAGCCTTCGAAGCGATGGCCGGATGCGTTGCAGCAGGGCAATCTGCTCGCTTGCGCGGCGGCGCCGGGTGCTGTGATACTGCGCTACCCGTCAAAAGCGCCGGCCAGGAGCGGAAATGAAGGTTAACATCGAGATCGACTGCACGCCCCTCGAAGCCCGGCAGTTCTTCGGCCTGCCCGACCTTGCCCCGATGCAGGCGGCCGTCATGGACAAGCTGCAGCAGCAGATGACTGCCAATATCGAGAAGATATCGCCGGAATCGCTGATGCAGACCTGGTTCACATTCGATCCCAAATTCGCCGAGCGGATGCAGGACATGTTCACCAGCATGATCGGGCTCGGCGCGCTCGGCGATAACAAGAGGAAGAAGTAGCAGGACCGCTTCAGTCGGCCTGAGGGCTTCGCCGTGCCTTTGCGGCAAAACTCGGCAGCCGGCGGCTTCCTTTTGCCATTGCCTATGCGCCCCCGGAACGGGCACAATCCCTTGAGCCCCAGAAGTGCGAACGCACCGGCGGTTGTTTCGGGAGGAAAGCATGGGTGACGGCAAGAAACTGTCCTCGCTGGACGCATCGTTTCTTTACCT
>JAFAUV010000232.1 GCA_019243075.1 Bradyrhizobium sp. | reverse complement strand
TCCGGCATCTGGCTCATGCGCAAGGGCGTGTAGCTATCGAAGTTGGTCTGCTCGATGCCACCGTCCTTCAACGTCGCCTTCTCGAACAGCGCCAGCGACATGCCCCAGAGCGCCGCACCCATCACCTGGGCCTGCACGCCATCGGGGTTGACCTGGGTGCCGACATCGGTCGCCACGGTCAATTTCTTGACCTTGACCTCGCCCGAGGGCGCCACCGCGACATGCGCGACGCACGCGGTCCAGCTGGCGGTCTTGCGCTCCTGCGAGGAGACGCAGGCAACACCCATGCCCTCGCCCTTGGCGAGCGTCTTGGTGCCGTAACCGGCGAGCCCCATCGCTGCAAGCAGCGTGTTGCGCAGCCGCTCCGCGCCGCCGGCATTGTCGCCCTTGCCGTCGAGCAGCTCGACGCGGTATTGCGCCGGGTCCTTGCCGGCCGCATGCGCAAGCTCATCGATCATGCTTTCGACCGCCCAGAAGGTCCAGCCCGGCGCCACCGAGCGGAGCTGGCCCGATGGCGTCGCGTTATGCGCCATCTCGTTCTTGATCG
Source organism: Bradyrhizobium sp. (assembly GCA_019243075.1). Lineage (GTDB taxonomy): Bacteria > Pseudomonadota > Alphaproteobacteria > Rhizobiales > Xanthobacteraceae > Bradyrhizobium. Next base: position 15,525 of record JAFAUV010000232.1, on the reverse strand, counting down.
CCCGCACATAGTGGTTCGGCACGGTGTAGAAGAAGTCCGCGCCGTTGACGGTGAAGGAATCAAGAGGTCCCTTCTTGTCGACCGAGGGCGTGAGGAAATCGGGGATCCCCCAGCGCTGGGTCGGCCAGGCCGAGACGACGTCGTGGCTCATGGCAATCAGCTTGCCATCGCCGTCGAGCCCGGCCTTCACTTTTTGGTAGGTGAGCGGCCGCGAGAAATCCATGGTCATGTCATTCTCGCGCGTATAGATCACCTTGACCGGCTTGCCGACCGCTTTCGCCGCCTGCACCGCCGGCACCATCATGTCGGCGTCGAGACGCCGGCCGAAGCCGCCGCCCAGAAACGCCTGGTGCATCACCACGAACTTCGGATCGATCCCGGCGGCACCCGCCGCGATCGCGCCGGAGCGGGTCGCAAACTGGTTGCCGGAATAGATGTGCAGGATGTCGCCCTTGAACTCCGCGGTGGCGTTCATCGGCTCCATCGGGCAGTGAATGTTGATGTTGGTGGTGTATTCCGCCTCCATCACCTTCGCCGCCGAACCGAAGGTCGATTTCGGATCTCCGGTCTTGACGAAATACTCGCCGGAATCGTCGAGCGCCTGCAGCCGTTTGGCCTCGGCGAACAGCGATTCGCTGGACAGTTTCGCGTTGGGACCGCCGTCATAGGCGATCTTGAGCGCATCCGCTGCCTTGCGCGCGTTGACATAGGTGTTGGCCACCGCCACCACCCAGCCGGTCGTGGTAGCCGTCTTGTCGTCGAGGGTGACGGCCTTGATGAAGCCGGGCACCTTCTTCGCCGCCGAGTCGTCGACCGATTTCACCGTGGCGCCATAGCGCACCGGCGGGGTGACGAGCGCGCCATAGACCATGCCGGGCAGCATCACGTCGATGCCGTATTTGGCGGCGCCCCTGGTCTTGTCGGGGATATCGAGCTGCGGCACCGAGACGCCGATCATGGTGTACTGGTCCGGCGTCTTCAGCGTGATCGCCTTCAACTCGTCCGGCGTGAAGGTCCGGGTCGCCTTGCCGCTCTTGACGACATCGGCATAGCTCATCTGCTTCTTCGACTTCGGATGCGAGATCACGCCGTCGCGCACCACGAGCTCGCCCGACGGCACGCCCATCGCGGCGGCCGCCGCTTCGGTCAACGCAATCCGTCCGGCCGCACCGGCGCGGCTCATCGCGTCGAAGTTCATCATCGTCGACCAGCTTCCTCCGGTGATCTGGGCGCCGAGCACGGGGTCGTTGTACTTCGGATCGTTGGATGCGAGCTGGATGCGCATATCCTTCCAGTTCGCGCCCAGCTCCTCGCAGATGATCTGCGCCATGGTCGAGGCGACGTGCTGGCCCATATCGGCCTTGCCGCAGGTCACGGTGACGATGCCGTCGGGTGCGATCGAGTACCAGACGGAGGGATCGAAATTGGCGGGTCCTGTCGCCGCCAGCGCGCTGTCGAGACCGGGCGCGGCGGAGAAGCCGAGGGTGAGGCCCGCCGCGGCGGTGCCGACCAGGAAGGAACGCCGGGAGAGATCGGTGGCGTGCAATTCGGTGATTTTCACGTGGCTATTCATGTCGGCCTCCGTTCGCCGGAGACATTGGAAGCAGTGCGCATGTCCGATGCCGCGCGCATGATCGCCTTCTGGATGCGCGAGTAGGTCATGCAACGGCAGAGATTGCCGTCCATGTGGTCGACCACTTCTTCCCTGGTCGGGTTGGTGTTCTTTGCAAGCAGAGCAGCCGCCTGCATGATCTGGCCGGACTGGCAGTAGCCGCATTGCGGCACCTGCTCGGTGATCCAGGCCTTCTGCAAGGGATGATCGCCCTTGGCAGACAGACCTTCGATGGTGACGACCTTCTTGCCGACGACGTCGCTCACCATGGTCTGGCAGGATCGCACGGCCTCGCCGTTGACGTGAACGGTACAGGCCCCGCACAGACCGGCGCCGCAACCGAATTTGGTGCCGGTCATCTGTAGTTGTTCGCGAATGGCCCAGAGCAGCGGTGAGTCACCCGCCGCATCGACGGACACATTCCGTCCGTTGATATTCAGGTTAGGCATCGTTTCTTCCCCTGCCGGTGTATGGAGTCGCTTACGGCGACAACTCACGTTGGTTGGGTGGCTGGGCGCCCACCGGGTAAGCGCCAGTTGGCGCGCAGCATGATCGGGTTTGCCGCTGGTGGCAACGCCATTTGGAACCGTTCGACGAGATAAATTTTCCAAATGCGTTTTGTGCGTTGCGACAACAACGCTACCGCAAATCCGCGCCGCGGAATGCGTGCCCACGCCCGAAATCTCCGGCCCGGCCGAGCTACCGCCTCAAGCCATCCTTGCGGCCATTCACAGCAGCGGACGGATCGCGCTACATTGATGCCGGGACGAGGGAAACCGTGCAGGAAGACGCGATGCCGAAAATCGATCGTGACGGCGTGAAGATCTATTATGAGGTCCATGGTGACGGCCCGCCCCTCATCCTCACCCATGGCTACGCCTCGACCTCGGCGATGTGGAAGGGCCAGGTCGAGGCACTCTCCCGGCGCCACAGGCTCGTGCTGTGGGACATGCGCGGCCACGGCCAGTCCGATTATCCCGACGACCCCGCCTGCTACAGCGAAGCGCTGACGGTCGGCGACATCGCCGCCCTGCTCGACGAGGTCGGCGCGCCAAAGGCCATCGTCGGCGGGCTCTCGCTCGGCGGCTACATGTCGCTGGCATTTTATCGCGCCCATCCCGAGCGGGTCTCGGCTCTGCTCATCATCGACACGGGCCCGGGCTTCAAGAAGGACGCCGCCCGCGAGGCCTGGAACAAGCATGCGCGCGATACCGCCGACCGCTTCGATCGCGAAGGGCTCGCGGCGCTGACGTCGGCCAGCCGCGAACGCGCGTCGGCGAGCCACCGCGACGCCAAGGGGCTGGCGCTTGCGGCGCGCGGCATGCTGACCCAGCGCGACGCGCGGGTGATCGAGCTCCTGCCCGAGATCAAGGTGCCGGCGCTGGTCGTGGTGGGCGCCGACGACGCGCCCTTCCTCGCCGCGTCCGACTATATGGCGGCAAAAATTCCGGGCGCGAAAAAGGTGGTGATTGCCGCCGCCGGTCACGCCGTCAACATCGACCAGCCGCAGGCCTTCATCGACGCGGTGCTGCCGTTCCTCGATCAACTGCCAAAGAGGGCCGAGAGGGGGCCGTCATGATGAAGCAGGCGGCTCTCGCGCTCGCCATGTCGGCGGCGCTCACCCTCGGCGGCGAGGTCGGCGCCCAAGGCGCGACCCTCGACGGGCGGCCGCCCTTCACCGCGACCTTGTCGAACCACGTGCCGCTCGAGTTCGGCATGGATGTGTCGGAAGCATCAGCGGCGCTGCGACAGCCGCTGCAATATGTGGGCGGCCCACCGGGCAGCGAAATCTATCTCGCGTGGCGCAACCAGGGCGGCAGCGGATTGCTCAACCACCACGACCGCCTGTTCCTGCAATTCCGCGGCGGCCGCCTCGCCGGCTGGAAGGAAGACTACGGCCGCCATTGGATGTGGCAGTAGCGCTCCCGCGAAGCCAAGCGTCTGCCTGCCGTCATTCCGGCGTGCCGCCCGTTGCATTCGCTGCGTCCTGGCCATAAATACGGGTTTATGGGTCATATGAAAGCCATTGCTCGACATGAAGACCACCATCGAAGTACCTGACGAGCTTTACCGCCGAGCCAAGGCGGAGGCGGCGTTGCGCGGGCGCAAGCTGCGAGACCTTGTCGAGGACGGGCTGCGGCTCGTACTCGACGGAGCGAACAAGACGCGTCGCCCTCCGAGCCTCGGCTCCTTGACCAAACGGGCGCGCGGCATGATCGATTCCGGAGTTCCGGACCTTGCTTCTAATCCTCGTCACCTTAAAGGCTTCGGCCGCGATGACCGTGGCCATCGTCGATAGTGACCGCTGGTCGCCTTTTTGACCGAGCAGAACAACATCACCGCTGGGCGTCGGAGTGCTTCGACCAATTCATCAGTCCGGCGCGCGATAGCGCAGAGCGTCTTCAGCGAAGATAGCCGCCCCGCGCGTGACGGGTTTTCAGAACCAGCGCTCTCCAACCTGCACCGTATCGCCGGGACCGAGCGCGGTGCCGAGCGGCACGAGGTAGCGGCCGATGCCACTCGCGTCGGCATGGGTGACGGTGACGAGGTCACGCCGGGCGCGCGGCGAGAAGCCGCCGGCGATGGCAATCGCGCTTTCGACGGTCATGTTCGGCACGTAGGGATATTGGCCGGGCGCCTGCACCTCGCCGAGGATGAAGAACGGCCGGTAGGACTCGATCTCGACGGCGACGGAAGGCTCACGGATGTAGCCGTTGCGCAGCCGTCCGGTGATCTCGGCGGCAAGCGACGCCGGCGAGCGGCCGCGCGCCGGCACCTGGCCGATCAGCGGCATGGTGATCGAGCCGGCGGCGTCGATGGTGTAGGTATTGGTGAGACCGTCCTGCCCGAACACGACGACGCGGAGCTTGTCGCCGGCATCGAGCCGATAGCCCGCGTCGTATCTGACGGGCGCGGAAACCGGTGCGGCGGCGTAGGCATCGTAAGGCGTCGGGGCCGCGACAGGTGCCGGTGCGTAGGTCGGCGGCGTGGTCGCGGGCGCCGAGGCATAGGCCGGAGGCCGGACGTCGTTGTAGGTCGGGCGTGAGGCGCCGGAGAGCGCACGGCGAAGTGCGGCGATCGCGCCGCCGCCATCGGAAGGCGGCTGAGGTGCCGCATATTCGCCGGGCTGGCCATAGGTCATGTAGTCGAGATCGTTGCGGCCCTGTGCCGACGCGCCCGATCCAGCCGCAGCCACACAGCCCGCGAGCGCAGCGATCTTGATCGACCATCGAAACGCGCGTGCAAAACGCACCGGAGCCATCCCTCAAACGAGATCGCTCCAGTCTTGCACCGGCTATGGTTAATAAAGGGTTTCGGCGCCATGCGCTTCTGCTTGGGCGAAGTGACATCGCCCGTGCAGGGAGAGTGAAGCGAGCCCTTACGCCGACACGCCTGCGCCGATCAGGCACGCCACGCCGGTGCCGCCAAGCCCGCAATAGCCGGCCGGATTCTTGGCCAGATATTGCTGATGGTAGTCCTCGGCGAAATAGAACTCGCCCGCCGCCGCGATCTCGGTGGTGATGCTGCCGCGCCCTTTCGCCGACAGCGCCTTCTGGTAGGCCGCCTTCGACGCCTCGGCCGCTTTGCGCTGCGCATCGCCGAACGCATAGACCGCGCTGCGATACTGCGTGCCGACGTCGTTGCCCTGGCGCATGCCCTGGGTCGGGTCGTGATTCTCCCAGAATGTTTTCAAGAGGCGCTCATAGGAGATCTTCTTCGGATCGAACACGACGAGCACCACTTCGGTGTGGCCGGTGCGGCCCGAGCAGACCTCTTCATAGGTCGGGTTCGGCGTGTGGCCGCCGGCATAGCCGACCGCGGTGACATGGACGCCGTCGCCAAGCTCCCAGAATTTGCGCTCCGCGCCCCAGAAGCAGCCGAGCCCGAACACGGCCTGTTCGAGGCCTTCCGGGTAAGGCGGCTTGAGCTGGTGGCCGTTGACGAAATGGATCGAGGCGGTGGGAATGGCTTGTGCTCGGCCCGGCAGTGCCTCGGCTGCACTGGGCAGTGCGGTGGACTTGCGCATGAACAGCATCGGTTTTCTCCGGCGGACGAAACACCGGCGCAGGAGCGAAGGCTCCGGCCGGGAGCCCTTATATAGGTATTTACGCCGAAGGGCGCAGCGCTGTTACGCCGCGAACGGGCAGGTCAGTCCCGTGAATAACCGATCAGGGGTTTTCGAGGCCGGAACAGGATCATCAGCAGGATGCCCAGGATGCCGAGCACCGCAAAGGCCGGCTGTTCCAGCACGACCCGGATGACGCTGCTCCAGAGCCAGGGCGACCTGGTCTCGAGCCAGATCCGGAAGGCTGCCTGGCTCGATTGATTGATGTCGTTCCAGAACTGGCCGAACTGGGTGAACCGCAGGCTCTGGTCGGCGACCCAGCGCGCCCCGTCATAGACCATGAAGATGAATCCGCCGGCCAGGAGCAGCAGCCCCACCAGTCGGAACAAACCGCGGATCATGTCTCACCCACTCCTCATTGCCGTCACGGCCGCTCAGGCCTTACCGGGGCAGCAAGGGAAATTCAACCTCATCAGTATCTTACCGGGTATCGACCGCCGCCTTTTCGGCCCCCTTCCGCCGCCCTGAAGCGTTGACGCTGCACAAGGCTGCCTCTATAAGGGCGGCAATGGCGGCGGGGGCAATCCCGCCGCCGCGTTTCTTTGAGCATTGCCGGGCTCTTGCGTAGCTTGCTTGCTGCCACCGCATCTCGAAGACGTTTTAGGACAACCCAGCAGCGTCGGTCGCGTGGTCGAGCATGATCCGGGTGAGATCATGCTCAACAGCAAACGGCCAGCGCGCTTACCTGCGATTGAAGCAAGCGGCATCCGCTAGAGGAATTTGAGACGATGGCCAACACCACTTCCGCCAAGAAAGCGACGCGCAAGATCGCCCGCCGCACCGTGATCAACAAGTCGCGCCGCACCGAGATGCGCGGCGCGGTTCGCACCGTCGAGGAAGCCATCAAGCGCGGCGATCGCGACGCGGCGCTGAAGGCGATGATCCGCGCCGAGCCGGAGTTGATGCGCGCCGCTCAGCGCAACATCATTCACAAGAACAATGCGAGCCGGAAAGTATCGCGGCTCTCGCACCAGATCGCGAAGCTCGCCAAGTAGAGCAGCAAGACCGCGGAGTAAGCCGAAGCGGCCAGGCAAGAAGGCCGACTGCGACGACTTCAACCGTGCCGCAAAAGAAACGAGCCGGCGAAAATAGAACGCAATCCAGGCCCGGCTCGCCGGGCTTTATTTTGTCCAACGCATCGTTGTCATATTGCGATGAGGAGATGACGCGCATACAAATTTTCCGCGCCCGTAATTTTGCGGAGAAGCTTTGCAGCCGCTTCATCATTTTGCCTGGTGCAGTTTTGCCGCACCTGAAACACGGCGCGCATTGCAAGAAACGCCTGTGCCACGCGCTCTAAATGCAGCTAGCGGTGTTGGGAGTTACCCTGAAAAACAATCGCAAAAAACTTCGTCTCGCTAATCACTTATCCACATAGTGACTCCAAGCGTTTGGAAAATCGGCCGTTCACCAAGGCAACGTATATTTTTTATGAAAATTTTTTGCGCGTGCCATGAGAATTGTGACACGCAGGATTCCTCGCGGTGATTCAAAAACTTGCTTTCGGATTGAGCAAGTGCAGCGCGGCAACGGCGATCCCGACTCGCAAAAGGCGGTCGTCAAATCGATTGCGGGAAATTTCGCTTAGTGTATTTCTTTAACCGCTCGCGGCGCCCACGATCTTGAGACCAGCGCGGTTTTGGAAACGGGGCGGACGTGCAAATCGGCGGCGGTGTGCACGTTGGCGACGCTTTCCAAGCGATTGTCGGATCAAGACCCATGGCAACATGGGAAACGGAGAACTGTGTCTGGATTTCTCGAACCCCGGGGCTACAGGCCTCGGATCGGCGAAAAAGACAAAAAGACTCCTCCGGCGAGAGCGGACGAGAGCGGAAGCGGCACCCGGCGGGCGGGTAAGTTGGTGCGGGTGAGAAGCGGCGTAGGGGCGAACAGAAACGTTCGGGCGTCGCCGACTTTGAGCAGACGTGAGAGGACACTTGCCGGAGGCTACTCCGGCAGGGACGGGGAGGTGTGTGCAATGGCCTACGGAAGCATCGCAGGATTTTATCGCAAGTCATTATCCGACGGCGCCGCTTTCAAGCGTAACAGCCCGAGGCCGCCGACGCGGTCCGCTGACAATCCCCCGAGTACTCGCTGACCTCGCGGAAGAGTTTCCGATCCCGAACATCGTTGGTCTGGCGCGGCGATCCCGCCGAACGGCAGATCCATGTCGAGTGACGGAAAATTCGCTTGAGGTCGCGTCGTGGCAGGAAACCTGCACGGCGTTTCACAGGGGCAGGTTTCTTTTTTTTGGAAAAGTTCGAAGCAATGACAAATTCGGAACAGGATCGGTGGTCGCGTGTCAAAGGTCGCCTGCGGTCGAGCGTGGGCGAGGACGTCTATTCGAGCTGGTTTGCGCGGATGGACCTGGAAGGCGTGCAGCAGGAGAGTGTCCGCCTGTCGGTCCCCACCACCTTCTTGAGAAGCTGGATCCAGGCGCATTATGCCGAGCGCGTGCTCACCTGCTGCCAGGCCGAGATGCCCGAAGTGCACCGGATCGATCTGACCGTGCGCTCGCCGGCGCGCTGCCTCGCGCCGACCAAGGAGGCGCCGGTCGCGCTCGAAGCACGCCGTGCCGAGCAGGTCGGCGGCCGTCCCGTGGCCGAGTTGCGCTCGACCGCGTCCGCGCCGGTATCGGCCAGCCATGACGCCCTCGGCGGCTCGCCGCTCGATCCGCGCCTGACCTTTGCAAGCTTCGTCGTCGGGCGCTCCAACACCCTGGCGCATGCGGCCGCGCGGCAGGTGGCGGAAGGCCGTCGTGGCGATCCCGTGATGTTCAACCCGCTTTATATCCACGCCGGCGTGGGGCTCGGCAAAACCCATCTGCTGCAGGCCGTGACCTGGGCCGGCAACGCGGCGGGCGAGCGCAAGGTGCTGTATCTCACGGCCGAAAAATTCATGTACGGCTTTGTCGCGGCGCTGAAGACGCAGACGGCGCTCGCCTTCAAGGAAGCGCTGCGCGGCATCGACGTGCTCGTGATCGACGACCTGCAATTCCTGCAGGGCAAGTCGACCCAGGCCGAGTTCTGCCACACGCTGAACGCGCTGATCGATGCCGGCCGCCAGGTCGTGATCGCGGCCGACCGTCCGCCCTCCGATCTGGAAAGCCTCGACGACCGCGTGCGGTCGCGGCTCGCCGGCGGCCTCGTGGTCGAGATGGGCTCGCTCGGCGAGGAGCTGCGCCTGGGCATCCTGAAGTCGCGCGTCGCCGCCGCCCGCGCCCATCATGCGAGCTTCGACGTGCCGGAACCGGTGCTGGACTATCTCGCCCGCACCATCACCCATAATGGGCGCGACCTCGAAGGCGCGATCAATCGGCTGCTGGCTCATGCGAAACTGAACAACCAGCCGGTGACGCTGGAAATGGCCGAGCGCGAGGTGCGCGACCTGGTCCGGCCGCAGGAGCCGAAACGGATCAAGATCGAGGACATCCAGCGCGTGGTGGCGCGGCAATACAATGTCAGCCGCTCGGATCTTCTGTCCTCGCGCCGTACCGCCAACGTGGTCCGGCCGCGGCAGGTGGCGATGTATCTCGCCAAGACGCTGACGCTGCGCTCCCTGCCTGAGATCGGTCGCCGTTTCGGCGGGCGCGACCACACCACGGTGCTGCATGCCGTGCGCAAGATCGAGGCGCTGGTGGCCAAGGACATCGCGCTGTCCGAGGAAGTCGAGTCGCTGAAGCGCCAGTTGCAGGAATAAATGGGGAATAAATCCGGCTCTCGACCCGGAACTCCGACGCCCCTTCCCTATCGGGGAAGGGGCCGAAATGCCATTCCAAATCGTGGGATTGGCGTTCCGATCCCTTGAATTGGCGCTCCAACCGCGCCACCTTACGCCTCCCCGAAAGCCTCCCAACCCGGCTCCCGGGTGCCATCAGCCGCGGCGCGCTCCCGCCCGGCATTCCCACGACATGCTCTGTTGGATCGGGCGGATATAGCAATGAAGGTCACCGTCGAACGCGCGCAACTCCTGAAGTCGCTGGGCCACGTCCACCGCGTGGTCGAGCGCCGCAACACCATTCCGATCCTCGGCAACGTGCTGCTGCGCGCCGAGACCGCGCAATTGTCGCTGCGAGCGACCGACCTCGATCTCGAGGTCACCGAGACGCTCGCCGCCGAGACCGCGACCGGCGGATCGACCACGGTGCCGGCGCACATGTTCTATGACATCGTGCGCAAGCTGCCCGACGGCTCGCAGATCGTGCTGGAGAGCGACGGCGACCGCGGCGTGATGGCAATCCGCGCCGGCCGCTCGCGCTTCACCCTGCAGACGCTGCCCGAAAGCGACTTCCCCGATCTCGCTGCCGGCGACATGACCCACGCGTTCTCGCTGCCGGCCAGCGACGTCAAGCGCCTGATCGACCGCACGCAGTTTGCGATCTCGACGGAAGAGACGCGCTATTATCTCAACGGCATCTATCTGCATTCGGCCGGCAGCGCCAACGCCGCGACGCTGCGCGGCGTCGCCACCGATGGCCACCGCCTGGCGCAGGTCGACCTCGTGCTGCCGAGCGGCGCCAACGGCATGCCGGGCGTGATCGTGCCGCGCAAGACGGTGGGCGAGATACAGCGCCTGATCGAGGACAATGAGGCCGAGATCGCCATCGAATTGTCGCAGGGCAAGATCCGCTTCACGCTCGGCAATGTGGTGCTGACCTCCAAGTTGATCGACGGCACCTTTCCCGATTACGGCCGGGTCATCCCGCAGAACAACGACAAGGAGCTGATCGTCGACAAGGCCGATTTTGCCGCCGCCGTCGACCGCGTCTCCACGATCTCCAGCGAGCGCGGCCGCGCCGTGAAGCTGGCGCTGTCCGCCGGCAGGCTGGTGCTTTCCGTGACCAACCCGGATTCCGGCAGCGCGACCGAAGAGCTCGAGGTCGAATACGTCTCCGACCCGCTCGATATCGGCTTCAACTCCCGCTACCTCCTCGACATCGCCGCCCAGATCGAGGGCGAGGTCGCCGTGCTGAAGCTCGCCGACCCCGGCTCGCCCACGCTGGTCCAGGACAAGGACAACCGGACCGCGCTCTACGTGCTGATGCCGATGCGGGTGTGATTTTTCTGCTCGTCATGCCGGGCTTGCCCGGCCATCCATCCGGTCAAAGACGCATCGGTGAGGCGAGCAGCCCTTGCTGGCGCAGCCTATATGATGAAATGGTCCGCCAACGCGGACGATGGAAATAGACGGGTCAAGGCCCGGCGATGACGATCTGAGCAGGCCGCCCGCCCGATATGACCCCTTCGCGCATTCATCGCCTGTCGCTCACTCACTTCCGCAATTATCGCTGGGCGACGCTCGATACGGCGCGTGACATGGTGGCGCTGGTCGGGCCGAATGGCGCGGGCAAGACCAATTGCCTGGAGGCGATCTCGTTCCTGTCGCCCGGGCGCGGACTGCGCCGCGCCACGCTGGAAGATGTCGCCGACAATCAGGGCGACGGCTCCTGGGCGGTGTCCGCCGAGGTCGAAGGCGCGCTCGGGCTGGCCACGCTCGGCACCGGCATCGAGGCGCCGCGCGGCGAGGCCGGCACCGGCCGGCGCTGCCGCATCGACCGCGAGAGCGTCGGCTCGGCGGCGGCCTTCGGCGATCACCTGCGCATGGTGTGGCTGACGCCCGCGATGGACGGCCTGTTCGCGGGCGCCGCCTCGGAGCGGCGGCGCTTCTTCGACCGGCTCGTGCTTGCGATCGACAGCGAGCATTCCGGCCGCGTCTCGGCCCTGGAGCGCTCGCTGCGCTCGCGCAATCGCCTGCTCGAGGTACGCAATTTCGACGACCACTGGTGTGACGCGATCGAGCGCGAGACCGCGGAGCTAGCGGTCGCCGTCGCCGCGACGCGCGGCCAGACCGCGGTGAAGCTGGCGCAGATGCTGCGCCTGCGCGGCCAAGCCTCGGCCTTCCCCGCAGCAGCCATCGCACTCGACGGCTGGATGGAGAACGCGCTCCTGAGCGAGCCCGCGCTCGCGGTCGAAGACCGCTACCGCAACATGCTGCGCGACAATCGCCTGCGCGACGCCGCCGCGGGCCGTACCCTGGACGGCCCGCATCTGACCGACCTGCAGGTGGTCTATGCGCCGAAGAACATGCCGGCAAAGGATGCTTCCACCGGCGAGCAGAAGGCGCTTCTGATCGGGCTCGTGCTGGCGCATGCCAGCCTCGTCGCCGAGACCACCGGCATCATTCCGCTGCTTTTGCTCGACGAGGTCGTCGCCCATCTCGACCCCGGCCGCCGCGGCGCGCTGTTTGCCGAATTGGCAAAACTCGGCGCGCAGGTCTGGCTCAGCGGCGCCGACCCGGCCGCCTTCGCCGAACTCGGCACCTCGGGCGATATTTTCGATGTCGATAACGGCCGCGCGACGCGGCGCAGCTGACATCATTCGCTGCCGCGCTGCGGCGCGGCCAATATCCTGTCGATGATCGACTGCACCAGAAACACCGAGGCCTGCTCGGTCAGGTGTGCCTGATCGCTGGCGGAGATGTCGCTTGCCTTGTCGCCGAGGCGGGTGAGGCAGCCGTCGGCATTGCACATCACGTCGCGGGCGGAAATGAATTCCGCGCCTCTGGGCACCATCGCCCGGCGCATCCGGTCGTCGATCTCGCGGCCTGCCACGACATCGTTCGTGCGTAGCGGAATCAGCTCATGATGCAGCATCCAGTAGCGCAACACCTGGTTGGGCAAGCCGTATTTCCAGAACGGCACCGGGCCGAGCACCACCACGCGCGCGCCGGTCTGTTGCTTCAGCGCGGCGACGGTCTCGGCGGCATGGTCGAGATATTTCTCCCAGGTGCCGTGCAGCAGCACGATGTCGGGCTTGATCTGCCGCACCAACGCCAGCACCCGCTCATTGTTGGCCCGGCAATTCGGCGCACCGGCGATGTCGGCATTGATGATGGGTACGCAGGAGCTTGCGGTGAGCTGGGCGATGGCGAAATCGCGGCTTGGCTGCGCCCAGCGCAGGCCGGGCATCAGCGCGCTCGCCATGGAATCGCCCCAGACCAGCAGCAGCGGGCGGCGATCGCGTTCGACGCAAGCATCGGCGAATTCCGTCTCATGGCCGAGGTCGAGCAGGCATTGATGGATGCGCCACTGCGCCGTCTGCTCCGGCACATCGGCCATCGCGCGGATTTCCGGCGGCAGCCGCGAGGCAAACCCTTTGTCCTCCACCACCACGAGGCCGGCGATCGCTACCAGCGCCATCGCGGTGGCCAGCGAAGCCGTCTTGAGCGGCAACGGTTTGCCGAAGCGGAACGGCCGTTCGATGAACCAATAGGTGGCGAAGGCGAGCAGCGCGCTGGCGAACAGGATGGCCTCGCGCTGGATGTCCGTCAGCGCCCCGAACTTGACGGCCGCAAACAGCACCAGCAGCGGCCAGTGCCAGAGATAGAGCGGATAGCTGATCAGCCCGATCCAGACTGCGGGACGCGAGCCCAGCACGACGCGGTTGGCCCAGGCCGAAGGCGCCGACACGATGAGCGCTGCGCCTGCGACCGGCAACGGCGCCCACCAGCCGGGAAAAGCGCGATGCACGTCGAGGATTGCGACCGCAGCACCGATCAGCAGGGCGCCGACGCCGGCGCGAACATTGCTGGCGACGGCGCCATGATCGAGCCGGCTCCAGTCGCAGGCCAGCACCGCGCCCGCCAGCAACTCCCAGGCGCGCGTGAACGGCAGATAGAAGGTCGCGACCGGATCGCTGCCGACCAACGCGACATTGAGCGCGAACGACCCCAGCCCGACGATCGCGGCAACCCGGAGCAAACCGAGCCGCAGCCGCGCCGCCAGCATCAGGACCAGCGGCCACGCCAGGTAGAACTGCTCCTCGATGCCGAGCGACCACAGATGCAGCAGCGGCTTTTTCGCCGATTCGATGTCGAAATAGCCGGATTGCAACAGCAGCGCGATGTTGGCGGAGAACGCAGCGCTAGCGGCGACGTCGCGCGACAGCGCCGCATAGGGACCCGGCAGCAGCCACAGCCAGCCCAGCACCAGCACGGTGCAAAGCACGACCACCAGTGCCGGGAAAATCCGTCGGATGCGGCGGTTGTAGAAGGCCACGAGGCTGAACCGTTCCGCCCCGAGCTCGCGCGCGATGATGGACGTGATCAAAAAACCTGAAATCACGAAGAAGATATCGACACCGACGAAGCCGCCCTGCAGCAGCTCCGGGAAGGCGTGAAAATTGATCACCAACAGCACCGCGACCGCGCGGAGCCCGTCAATATCGCTCCGGTAGCGGTCTGAAGGCGGAGACAACATCGGCCATCCAGGGGGTGCGTGAGGTCCGCGCCTCTTTAGCAGGTATCGGCCGTGCTGCCATTTCGGCGCCGGCACGAACGCTCCGGAAGCGCAAAAAGGCGCTCCCGGCAGCACCGAAATCGCCCGGCGAATCGCGCTTTTCAGGGGTTGCCGAATCGGCCTTTTGGAACCTTGAAAAACAATTAAAAAACCCCATTTGTTCAATAGTTTATGGCTGGCGACTTTGCGCTAGGCGCGTCCCGGTTTTCATGGCACAAAGGACCCGGATGAGCGCCTGGCACTGCGCAGCTCGATCGGGACATCCTCAAAGGCCTCACATGACTGAACCAGCCCGGCAAACCATCGCCGACACCGATAGCCCTGTCGCGAACGAATATGGCGCGGAATCGATCCGGGTGCTGAAGGGCCTCGACGCCGTGCGCAAGCGGCCGGGGATGTATATCGGCGACACCGATGACGGTTCCGGCCTGCATCACATGGTCTACGAAGTCGTCGACAATGCGATCGACGAGGCGCTCGCGGGCTATGCGACGCGGGTCGAGGTGATCCTCAATGCCGACAATTCGGTGACCGTGCGCGATGACGGGCGCGGCATTCCCGTCGACATCCACAAGGGCGAAGGCGTTTCCGCCGCCGAGGTCATCATGACCCAGCTCCATGCCGGCGGCAAATTCGACCAGAACTCGTACAAGGTTTCCGGCGGCCTGCACGGCGTCGGCGTCTCCGTCGTCAACGCACTTTCCTCCAGGCTCGGCTTGCGCATCTGGCGCGACGGCAAGGAGCATTACATCGAATTCGCCCATGGCGACGCCGTGGCTCCCCTGAAGGTGGTCGGCGACACGCCCGGCAGGCGCGGCACCGAAGTGACCTTCCTCGCCTCGACCGAGACGTTCAAGAATGTCGAATATGATTTCGCGACCCTGGAGCATCGCCTGCGCGAGCTCGCCTTCCTCAATTCCGGCGTCAACATCGTGCTCGCAGACCAGCGCCACGCGGTCGAGAAGCGCGAGGAGATGCACTATTCGGGCGGCGTCGAGGAATTCGTCAGGTATCTCGACCGCAACAAGAAGGCGATCGTGCCCGCACCGATCATGGTGCGCTCGGAAGCCAACGGCATCGGCATCGAGGCGGCCCTGTGGTGGAACGACAGCTACCATGAAAACGTGCTGTGCTTCACCAACAACATCCCGCAGCGCGACGGCGGCACCCATCTGGCCGGCTTCCGCGGCGCGCTGACGCGCCAGGTCAACGGCTATGCCGAGGCCAACGCCAAGAAGGAAAAGATCGCGCTCACCGGCGACGACTGCCGCGAAGGCCTGACGGCCGTGCTGTCGGTAAAGGTGCCGGATCCGAAGTTTTCGTCGCAGACGAAGGACAAGCTGGTCTCCTCCGAAGTCCGCCCCGTGGTCGAGAACGTCATCAACGAGGCGCTGCAGGCCTGGTTCGAGGAGCATCCGTCCGAGGCCAAGATGATCGTCGGCAAGGTGATCCAGGCCGCAGCCGCCCGCGAAGCCGCGCGCAAGGCGCGCG
>JAFAUV010000429.1 GCA_019243075.1 Bradyrhizobium sp. | reverse complement strand
GGCGAAACAGGATCGACGAGGGCGTAAAGGGCGCGCTTTTTCCCGGTATTGTTCCGCCGTTATCGGGCTACTGCAATAGTTGCCAACGACAACTATGCTCCGGTTGCTCAGGCTGCGTAACGCAGTTTGAAAGACCATCTTGAAGTCCTAGCGGGTTAAGCTCCGCTAGGCGGGGTTCGGAGGCACCTGGCAACAGAAGCCTCCACTTCACTTGCCGCTTTTCGGGTAACTTCCATCGCCGACGGCTGCTGATTTCGGGCCCCGGGCGGGGTACCATGCGAGCCAAGGGCGAGTCGGCCGGTTCGGCCTGACGGGACCGATTCTGTGGGATCGACAATGGCAACCGATCATATCCGTTATGATGTATTGGCGCGCGATGCGCTGCGCGGCGTGCTGCGCAAGGTGTTGAGCGATGCGGCGGCGCACGGACTGCCGGGCGAGCACCATTTCTTCATCACCTTCCTCTCCACGGCCGAGGGCGTGAAGCTCTCGCCGCGCCTGCTCGCGCAATATCCGGACGAGATGACGATCATCCTGCAGCACCAGTTCTGGGACCTCGTGGTGACGGAGGATCGCTTCGAGGTGGGGCTGTCATTTGGCGGCATCCCCGAGCGGCTGGCGGTGCCCTTCAGCGCGATCAAGAGCTTCTTCGATCCGTCCGTGCAGTTCGGACTGCAGTTCGAGCCGGCGGACGGTGCGACCGAGACGCCGACCAAGCTGCCGACAGCTCCAACGCCTTCCGCCGTCGCGGCGCCCGCCGCGGCTCAAGCCGTGCCGGAGATCGCCGAGCCGGCCGAAGACGAGCCGGCCAAGCCGAGCGATGGCGCCGAGGTTGTGCGGCTGGATCGCTTCCGCAAGAAATAAGCCCGAGCGGCCTGCCGCGTCGCGCTGGAATGAATATGTCAACTGCTGCAGACTTCCGTGTCTGCGCATGATCTTTTCGGGCCTTCCGGAAAGCTCCATGGGCTTGCAGCAAACTCCGGGGACATGTTCATGGCCAGTTCACCCGCCGCCACCCGCACCGAGACCGACAGCTTCGGGCCGATCGAGGTCCCCGCCGATCGCTATTGGGGCGCGCAGACCAAACGCTCGCGGCAAAATTTCCGCATCGGCACCGACCGCATGCCGATCGAGATCGTCCACGCGCTCGGCATCGTGAAGCTCGCCGCGGCTGCGGCCAATCTCGACCTGGGGCTGATTGACGAGCGCCGCGCCGACGCCATCAGCCGCGCCGCGCGCGAGGTGATCGAGGGCAGGCTCGATGATCATTTCCCGTTGGTGGTGTGGCAGACCGGCTCGGGCACGCAGACCAACATGAACCTCAACGAGGTCATCGCCAACCGCGCCAACGAACTGCTCGGCGGCGAGCTCGGTGCCAAGATGCCGGTGCATCCGAACGATCAGGTCAACTTGAGCCAGTCGTCGAACGACTCGTTTCCGACCGCGATGCACATCGCGGCTGCCATTGCCATCAACTCCGCGCTCATCCCGGCGCTGGACGAATTGCACCGCACTCTGCGTGAGAAAGAGAATGAATTTTCCAAGATCGTGAAGATCGGCCGCACCCACACCCAGGATGCGACCCCGCTGACCTTGGGCCAGGAGTTTTCCGGCTATGCCGCCCAGGTCGAGAGCGGCATGGCGCGGCTGCGCATGGGCTTGACGGCACTCTATCCGCTGGCCCAGGGCGGCACGGCGGTCGGCACCGGCCTCAATTCGAAGCCGGAGTTCGCCGACCTTTTCGCCAAGCATGTCGCCGACATCACCAGCCTTCCGTTCACGAGTGCGTCCAACAAGTTCGAAGCCCTCGCCTCCAACGACGGCTATGTGTTCGCGCACGGCGCCATCAATTCGGTGGCGACCGCGCTGTTCAAGATCGCCAACGACATCCGCCTGCTCGGATCCGGCCCGCGCTCGGGCCTCGGCGAATTGATCCTGCCCGAGAACGAGCCGGGCTCGTCAATCATGCCGGGCAAGGTGAACCCGACGCAGTGCGAGGCGATGACCATGGTCTGCTGCCAGGTGTTCGGCAATCACACCGCGATCACCGTGGCCGGCAGCCAGGGGCACTTCGAGCTCAACGTCTACAAGCCCGTATTGGCGTATTGCATGATACATTCCATACGATTGCTCGGCGATGCCGCGCGCTCCTTCCGGAAGCATTGCATCGAGGGAATCCGGGCGGACGAAAAGCGAATTCACGAACTGATGCAGCGGTCATTGATGCTGGTCACGGCCCTCGCGCCGAAAATCGGCTATGACAATGCCGCAAAGGTCGCCAAGTCGGCCCACGCGCGCGGCACCACATTGAAGGAAGAGGCGCTGCGGCTTGGCTTTGTTACGGCCGACCAGTTCGACCAGCTCGTTCAGCCGGCCAACATGACGCACCCGGGATGACTGCGGACCGGCCCCGGGAAAATACGGATCGCGAATTCGTTTACGCGGGCCGGATATAATTATAAATCATAGGCTCAAGAACCCGATAAGAACCGATCAAGAAATCGATACCGTTTGAGCTACCGACTTTAAGCGCCGCTGTGATACAGCACCAAACTCGTATTCGCGAAACGAAACATTTTTTTTGATGCTATCACGGGGCATTACCAGGGGCTTCCTGACAATGACGACCGGGCAGGCCTGTGCACGTTTTGGCTTTGCACAGCACTCGTTGTTTTTCAAGACGACCGCTTCCTCCGGAACCGTTGCATGAGGGATGGTTATGGGGGAATTGGTCAATCTGAAGCGATTCAAGAAGCGCAACGCGCGCGAGCAATCGACGCGCGAGGCCGAGACCAATCGCGCCCGGTTCGGACGGAGCAAGTCCGAACGCGCCGCCGATGAGCGCCATGCGCAACGGACGAACGAATTGCTGGATCAACATCGCATCGATGACGGAGGCGCGTCATGAAATCGCCCGTCGTCAAACGTTCGATCGTCGTCGCCGGTCACAAGACCAGCGTCAGCCTCGAAGAGGCGTTCTGGAACGGCATGAAGGAGATCTCCGGGCTGCGCAACATGACGCTGTCGGAGCTCGTCGGCGAGATCGACAGCAACCGCCAGCAGGGCAATCTGTCGTCGGCGATCCGGCTGTTCGTGCTGGATTACTTCAAGAGCCGGGCAACCGCCGCCACGCCGGACGCCAAGCCGCAAGGCTAGCTGGGGGAACGCTCGCTTGCATCCGGGAAGAAGCAGCCGTCTTTAAAATCCCTCTAAGGTAAGCGGCTTGGCTCGACCGGCGCTTGACCTGCCGCCTCGCGATTGAAAATAGAGGCTATGAGCGAACAAAGCGAAACGAGGCAGCAACTCCCGCTGGGAGTGGCTAGGCGGGGCTATTCGGGGGTGATTCAGCATCTCGCGGCGGCCAAAGCGGGCTCCGCGCTCGACGATGTCGAACTCGAAAGCCGGCTGATCGAGCTCGGGTTCGTCGAAGGCGCCCATGTCGAGGTGCTGCACGAAGGCATTGTTGGCGGCGATCCGATCGCGGTTCGCGTCCAGAATGTCACCATCGCGCTTCGCCGGCGCGAAGCCATGGCCATCATCGTCGCCTGAAGCGACCGGATACCGACATGGAAGCCCCTCTGATGCATCTCGCCCTGGTCGGCACGCCGAACAGCGGCAAGACCTCGCTGTTCAACGCGCTGACCGGCAGCAAGCAGAAGGTCGCGAACTATCCTGGCGTCACCGTCGAACGCAAGGAAGGCTCCTTCGTCACGCCGCAGGGACGCCAGGTGTCGGTGGTCGACCTGCCCGGCACCTATTCGCTGCGCGGCCGCAGCCCGGATGAAGAGATCACCCGCGACATCGTGCTCGGCCGCGCCAGGGACGAGGCCCTGCCCGACCTCGTCCTCTGCGTCGCCGATTCGACCAATCTGCGGCTGACCATCCGTCTCCTGCTCGAGCTAAAGAGCACCGGCCGGCCGATCGCGCTGGTCCTCAACATGTTCGACATCGCGACCCGCCGCGGCGTCAGTGTCGACGTGCCCGGGCTGTCGGAAGCGCTCGGCGTGCCGGTCGTGACCTCGATCGCCGTGCGCAGGGGCGGTACGGCCGATCTGCTCCGTCTCACCGACGACCTCCTGGCGAAGGCGCCGGCCAAACCGCGCGAAAATCTCTGGCAGCCGCTCACCGTTTCCGAGCTGCGCGCCACCCAGCGCGAGGCCGATCGCATCATCGCCTCCTGCGTCAGCCTGCCGGCGCGGCCGGACACCCGGACCGCGCGGATCGATGCCATCGTGCTGCACCCGGCCGGCGGATTGGCGATCCTGCTCCTGATCCTGTTCGTGATGTTCCAGGCGGTGTTCGCCTGGGCGCAACCGGCGATGGACCTGCTGTCGTCGGGCTTCGACGCGCTCGGGCAGTTCGTGCACGACACCCTGCCCGCGGGGCTGTTGCAGAGTTTTCTGCAGAACGGCGTGATCAGCGGCGTCGGCAGCGTCATCGTGTTCCTGCCGCAGATCATCATCATCTTCCTGTTCATCCTGCTCCTGGAAGATTTCGGCTATATGGCGCGCGCGGCGTTCCTGATGGACCGCATCATGGGCGGCGCCGGCCTGCACGGCCGCGCCTTCATTCCCTTGTTGTCGAGCTTCGCCTGCGCCATTCCCGGCATCATGGCGACGCGTGTGATCGACAACCGTCGCGACCGCCTGACCACGATCCTGATCGCGCCGCTGATGACCTGCTCGGCGCGGATTCCCGTCTATACGCTGATCATCTCGGCGTTCATTCCGCCGAAACTGGTCTGGGGCTGGGTCAATCTGCAGGGGCTCGTGATGTTCGGCCTCTATGCGGCCGGCATTGCCAGCGCGCTCGCCGTGTCCTTTCTGCTGAAGTTCTTCATTTGGCGCGACTATCAGCCGGCGCCCTTCATGCTGGAATTGCCCGATTACAAAATGCCGCGCGCGAGCTCCATCGCGATCGGCATCCTCAACCGCGCCAAGATGTTCCTGCAGCGCGCCGGCACCACGATCACGATGATGATGGTGTTGATCTGGTTCCTGGCGTCGTTCCCGCAACCGCCCGCGGGAGCCGAGGGCCCGGCGATCAATTACAGCCTCGCCGCCATCATCGGCAAGGCGATCGAGCCGGTGTTGCTGCCGGTCGGCTTCAACTGGCAGATCGCGGTCGCGCTGATCCCGGGCATGGCCGCCCGCGAGGTCGCGGTGGCAGCCCTCGGCACGGTCTATGCGATCGAGGGCGGCAAGGAAGCGGCCGAGCAGATCGGCCAGGTGCTCGCCACCAAATGGAGCCTTGCCACCGCGCTGTCCCTGCTCGCCTGGTACATCTTCGCCCCGCAATGCGCCTCCACACTCGCGGTGATCCGCCGCGAGACCGGAAGCTGGAAATATATGGCGCTGACCTTCGCCTACATGCTGGCGCTGGCCTACGTCGCCAGCCTTCTGACCTACAACATCGCGGTCGGGCTGGGCGCCGGCTAAAGCGCGATGAGTTGACGATGGATCGTCGTCGCGTTGGCCGCCGGTTCGCTTTCGCACGATCTTTCGAACCGCTACACATGCCTGTGCGGCGTAGACTATCCATGGCCCGTGGCAGCCCGCCATCACGCGATCGGCTTGCTCAGGGCTGCGGCGAGGCCGGCGCCGTGGGCACCATCGGCGGTCGCGGCGGCGCTCTCGGCTTGGCGGGAGCCTGCCCGGGAAGCGGACGCAGCTCGATGGGCGGCGGCAGCGGCGCGGCCTGCTGGCTCACCACGGGGGGCAGAGGTGCCGCTAGCGCGGCCGGCGGACGCGGCGCGACGACGCCCTTCGGGGGCAGGCGCCGCGGATCGCGACCGGGCAGCGGTATCTCGGCCGGCGCGGGTATCGGCAGGGCCGCCGTCGACGGCGCCACGGCGGGTGTCTCGACCGGCGGCGCCTCGCCGCGCTCGATGGCATCGAGCCGGCGGGTCTCGCGATCGATGACGCGCACCGCAAGCCATGATGAGAGCGAGGTCACGTCGAGTATCGGGGTGAGCGCGTCCGGCATTCCCGCGGCAAAGATCTGGATTTCGGGGCGGCTGGCGGCCGAGCCGACCGAGTTGGCGGAGAGGCTCACCCGAATGTCGGCCTGGTCAGCCAGCATATCATAGCCGCCGGAGACGATGACATGGGCGTTGCCGGCATCGAGCGTGGTCGCATCGACGCGCAGCCTGCCGTCACGGATGTTGAAGGGAATTTGCGCCGAGGCAACCGGCAAATTGCCTGCCGCCAGCACGGGAGCTACGATCTGCTTCAAAAGGTTGTCGTCGGTGGGCTGCCCCGAATCGCTGGCCCGGATCGCGACCTCGAAGGCGCGCGGATCGAGCCCGGGAATGCTGGCCGATTCCAGCGTCATGGTGCCGCTGCCGGACAATGCGCCCTCCAGCGCCGCGACGCTGCGGCCCCGGCTCATCAGCGTCATCTGCAGCGAACTGTGGCCCGAGGGCATCTTCAAACCGCGATAGCGCAGCGCTGTGCCATCGACGCCGGAGAAATCGAGCCGAGAATTGATGATGATGCCGTTGGGATCGGGACGCGCATCGATGGTAGCGGTCGCCTCTCCGCCACCAATCCTGCCTTTCAATGCCTCGAGCGTCAGCGACTGTCCGTCGCTTTTGATCGCACCGCTCACCGGGCGCAATTCGCCGCCGCCGGGCAGGACGCCGCGCAGCGCCTGGAACGCGATGCGGCCATGCCATCCTTTCAATAGAGCCGCGCCGAGCGGCTCGCTCGCGTCATGACCCGCCGCGCCGATCGCCAGCGCAAAAGCGGGCGCAAGATCAAGCGAATCCAGGCCTACCGCGCCATCGACCGCCCGTTCCTCGTCGAGTGCCACCACCAGATGCCCGCGCAGGCGCGAGCCGGCACCGACGCTGTCGATATCGTCGAGAGTGAGCTTGTTTCCGGCCAGCGAGGCGCGCGCGAACAGCCGGATGTTTTGTGCCAGCGGATCGGACGGTTTCAATCCGAACATCGGCGCGAGATTGAGGCTGCGGGCCCGGAGATTGACGCTGGCCTTTGGCGCCTGCGACCAGGGTTCCAGAGTCCCCTGCAATTCGGCGTCGATGCTGCTGCCCCATAGTCTGGCGCTGAGCCGCAGCGGCTCCCGCCACACGCCCCCGACCGATCCCTCGAATTGCACGCTGCCGCCGGCGGAAACCGAGCGGTCCAGCCCAAGCAAGGCGAGCAGCGCATCGCCGTGCTCTGCGGACAATTTGGCCTCCACGTCGACATGGCTGCGACTGATCGCGTTCAGATCCAGCCCGCGCAGCGCCTCGATGGAGGGCGTCGCCTGCATGCTGACCTGTCCCCGCAATTGCGGAGCATCGAATGCAAGCTCGGCATTGGCGGCGACGCTGGCCGACGGGGCGGCCTTGGTCCGCGCCAGATCAAGCTTCAATTTTGCATGCGCGGCGCCCGATCCCGCCTGCAACGCCTTGAGCCGCTCCGCTACCGATGGCGCGACGGGCGCGACCGCCGTCGCGAGCTGGTCCAGCGAAGCCATCGTTGAATCAAGCGCAAGACTTCCGGACAGGCCGGCACGATCGAAACGGCCGGCACCTTGGATCGACATGCCGTTGGATTGTCCGATCTGCAGCCGGTCGAGCGTGACCGTCTTCGGATCGTAGCCGATCTTGATCGCAAACGGCTTGAGCTCCTGCCCCGCCGAAAGGGCGCGGGCGATGTCGAGCGAGACCGCCGCTTCATCCGGCCAGCTCGCGTCCGGCCCTGCCAGCGATCGGATGGAGGCGCTGGCCGCATCGAGGTCGAGACGTTCGGCCTTGAGCGTGGCTTCAAGGCGTGTGCCGCGGGGCGGGCGCGGCGCCAGCAGCGCCACGCTGCCTTCGATCGCACCGCCATCGATCTCCGCGTTGAGCGCGTCGATGGCAATGCGACCCTCGGAGATGCTTACGTCGCCGACCAGCCGCAACGGCTTCTGCGTGCGCCGGACGACGTCGCCGCGGCCTTGCAGCCAGGCCAGCAGCGCATCTGGGTCAGCGCAATCGACGTTGAGAGTGCCGGCAAAATTTCCGTGCGCCGAAGATTTTGGATTGTTGGTAAAGGACACCTGGGTCGTACCGGGCGCACGCATATCCAGCCGGTCGATCGCCCAGGAGGCGCCATCGCCGCGCATGGCCAGCGAGACGTTCTGGATCGGACGGCCACCCAACGTGATCTGCTCGGTGCTGGCCTCGATCCTGGTCCTGATCGGTGCAGGCGGCATCTCCGCCATCGCCCCAAGCAGCGCCGACAGCATTCGCACCGGCGCCGCGGCGTTGACGTCTTTGCTATCGTCCTTGCCGTCCTTCACAAGGAACCTGTCGGCATCGAGCTGGCGTGCCGACAGGACGGCGCGGAGCTGCGGGCTTGCGCCAAACCTGAGATCGCCGAGCCCAGCGAGTTTCATCGCGCGCTCTTCGGCGCCGTAGCTCACCTCGATCTGTTCGAGCTGCGCGGCAGCGTGATCGGCCTTGACCTTGGCCGATACGCGCCACGGCGCGGCAGCGCCTTCGTCACCCTTTTTTGCCGGCGTCGACAGCACCAGCATGCCGTCGAACTTCGGCGCGCGCGCGTCGAAACTGAGGAGGCCTTCGGCGTCGACCGCGATCGGACGCTGGCCCGGATCGATATTCAGGTGAACACGGGTGGCGTTGCCGTCCGGACTTTGCCCGGAGGAAACGCGAAACGGATAGCGCGCGCCCTCGACCGTGAAATGGCCGTCGCCGTGCACCGCACCCGCAAGCGAGCGCACCTCGCCGGAGAAGGCGATGTCGTTCAGCTCCAGCGTGGAGCGGCTTGCCGCGTCGTGCAGCGCGATGCGGCCGGTGAGGTTCAGCCGGTCGATCGTGAGCGAGGCGAAATTGAAGGTGCCGTTCCACGCCGGCCAATCCACCTTACCCTGCGGATCGAGCCCAAGGTCGAGTGCGAGCCCGTCGACGCTGAGCTCGTTGGCCCGCCATCCGCCCCGCATCAATTCGCCGAGCGAAAACTCGACGTCGAGCTTGTCGGCGCGGATTCTGCCGAGATCATCGGCGCCGCCGAGCGTGACCGAGCGCAGCCGCAAGGTCGGCGTCGGCAACAGCCGCGCATCGAGCGCGCCCGCCACCCGCACCGGGGCACCGATGACCTTGCTCGCTTCCGCCTCAAATTGCGGCCGGAACTGGTTCCAGTCGATGAAATACGGTCCGGCCAGCGCGGCAACCAGCGCAAGTATGAAGGCAATCGCCAATCCGAGCAGGGTCGTCTGCACGGGGTCTCCTCTTGGGCAATCTCCGGCGCGAGCGGCCGCCCGCCGCCCGCCAGTTCAAAGCATGTCATATATAGAGACAAGTATGGCGAAGTCACAGCAAGCTGAAGTGACAGCTTGACGGCGGCGGCATCACCAGCTTGCCGGAAGCTGCTTCAGCCCGCGCAGCACAAAGGTCGGCCGCCATTTTGGGTTTTCCGGGTCGTCCAGCTTCAGCTCCGGCAGCCGGCGCAGCAGCGTGGAAATCGCGACTTCCGCCTCGATCCGCGCGAGCTGGGCGCCGAGACAGAAATGGATGCCGCCGCCGAACGACAGCGGCTTGACGTTCGGCCGGGTGATATCGAGCAGGTCCGGCCGCTGCGGATAGACGGCCGGATCCCGGTTGGCCGAGCCCAGCAGGCAGAGCACGTTCTCGCCCTTTGGAATCGGTTTTCCGCCGAGGTCCTCGATGTCCTCCAGCGCGACCCGCCCGGTCATCTGCACCGAGGAATCGTAGCGCAGGAATTCCTCGATGGCGTTCGCGATCAATGACGGATTGGCCCTGAGCAGCGCCAATTGGTCCGGGTTGCGATAGAGCGCCAACAGGCCGTTGCCGATCAGATTGACGGTGGTCTCATGTCCCGCCCCGAACAGGAGGATGATGTTGGCCGTCATCTCCTCGTTGCTGAGCTTGTCGCCGGCTTCCTCGGCCTGAATCAGCTGGGTGGTCAGGTCGTCGCCGGGGCTGCGGCGGCGCAGCTCGAAGAGCTGCTCGAAATACATCTTGGTCATCGCGTTGACCATATTGGCTTCGGCAATTTCCTCCGGCGTGAGCGGAACAGGATCGAGGATGCGCCCGCCACCGCGCGAGCTCTTGTAGAAAACCTCACGGTGCTCCTCGGGGATGCCGAGCATGTCGCAGATGATCGTGACCGGCAGGCGGAATGCGAAATCCTCGATCAGGTCCATATGACCCTGGTCCGCGACCGCATCGATGGTCTCGTCGACGATCGCCTGGATGCGCGGCCGCATGTCCTCGACCCGACGTGCCGTGAAGGCCTTCACCACCAGTCCGCGCAGACGGGTGTGGTCCGGCGGATCCTGCTGCAGCATCCAATGGCTCATGCTGCGGAAGATCGGCTCGTCCATGATCTGCGGGCCGTACCGACGGATGCTGCGCTCGACGAAGTCCTTGCCGAACCGCTTATCGCGCAACACCTGGCTCACTTCGGCATGGCGGCTCGCCACGAAGGCGCCGTGCGCGCTGACATGCATCGGATCGCTGTTCCGCAGCCGCTCGTAATGCGGATATGGATCGCGGATGAAATCCGGCGACAGCGGGTTGAACAGCGGCTCGCTGGCTTGGACATCGACAGGAGCGCCGACCTGAGCGCCGATCTGGCCGCCCACCTGGCCGACGGCTTGACCACCGCTCCCGACTTGGGTCTGCACATGCTCGCTCATGGTGACCTCATCCGAATGCCGCAACTCGATACACCATTGTATCGAGTTGCATTCTGCCCTAAACTGCGCCGATGTCAAGAGTGAGAACCAGACCGACCCGCGACGAGACCTGCGACAAGCTGTTCGAGGCGGCCGCGCGGGTGTTCGAGGAACAGGGCATCGGCTCGGCCAGCATCGAAGCGATCGCGGCCGCGGCCGGCTTTTCCCGCGGCGCCTTCTATTCGAATTTCAAGAGCAAGGACGAATTGATCATCGGCATGCTCGAGGACCATGTGGAGCAGTCGATCAAGCGCAACCTCGATCTCCTGGCGCAGCACGACAACATCGACGACTTTCTCGATGCACTGAAGAACATGGACCGCAGCAAGCAGGACCCGCTCGGTCGCGCTCCCCTGCTCCATATGGAGATGATCCTGTTTGTCGCGCGCGCCGAGAAGCGCCGTCCGGAACTCGCCAAGCGGCTGCGCGCGCGGCGCAAGCTCGTCACCGACATCGTCGAGACCTCGCTGAAGAACTCCGGCAGGCCCGGCGCGCGGAATCCAGGCTGGACCGCCGCGATCCTGCTCGCGCTCGAAGACGGCTTTCGCCTGCACCGGCTGATCGATCCCGAGACCACGCCGGCCGACAGTTTTCTACGTGCCGTCGGCGATCTCCGGCGCGCGATGGGAATCATCGCTACGAGCTGACGCACGTCATGGCCGGCGCGTCCAGTGCTTCTCGTCGACGGCGCCGAGCAGCGCCTCGCCCTTGACGACATTGCTGCATCCTGCCCTTTTCAAGACGCCTCCAGCGCGTGGCTTTCATGACCGAAATAGGCGCGCTCCAGCCGCCTGGCCAGATCGCGCTCGCCGGTCGGCGCTTCCAGTGCGATGCGGCCCTGGACCAGCGCATAGACGCGGTCGGCCGCGGCCAGCGCCTTCTCCAGAAGCTGCTCGACCAGAAGCACCGCCGTGCCCTGCTTCTTCAATTGCCCGATCACCTTGAGCACGCGATCGACCAGCACCGGCGACAGTCCCGCCGAAGGCTCATCGAGCATCAACAGCTTCGGCCGCCGCACCAGGCCTTGTGCTACCGTCAGCATCTGCTGCTGTCCGCCCGAAAGGGCGCCTCCCCGCTCGTGCCGCTTCTCCGCGATCTCCGGGAAGAACGACAGCGCTTCCTCGAGCCGCGCGGCGCGCTCCCCGCGCGGCACGTCATAGCCGGCAAGCAGGAGATTGTCGGTGACGGAAAGCTGCGTGAACACGCGATGGCCTTCGATCACATGCACAAGGCCGGCGCGCGCCGCCGCGCGCGGCGTGATGCGGGAGAAATCGCGGCCATTGAAACGCACGGTGCCGGCATTGACCGGCAGCAGGCCCGACAACGCCCTGAGCAGCGTGGTCTTGCCGGCGCCATTCGGGCCGAGCAGCGCCACCACCTCGCCGGCCGCCATCGAGACCTCGACGCCGTGCAGCACGCGAATCTTGCCGTAACCGGATTCCAGCGCGCGAACGCTGAGCAGGGATTCAGCCGCCGAGGTAGGCACTGACGACCTCCTTGTGAACGCGGATTTCGCCCGGCGTGCCTGCCGCGAGGATGCGGCCGAGATTGAGCACGGTGATCTGATGGCAGATATCGAAGATCAGGTCGGCGTGGTGCTCGACGAGGAGAATACCGGTGCCGCGCGCGGAAACCGCCTTGATCAATTCGGCCAGCCGATCGATCTCGTCGCCGGAAAGGCCGGCCGCCGGCTCGTCGAGCAACAGGAAATCCGGATCGAGCATCAGCGCGCGGGCGATCTCGATGAAGCGCAACTCGCTGTGCTGCAGCCGGTCGGCGCGCACGTCGGCGAGCCCTTCGAGCCCGACGACGCCGAGCAGCGCGCGCGCTTTCGCCGCCAGCATCCGCTCATCCCGTGCGTTGCGCGGCAGCGCCAGCAGCGCCTCGACGAAGCTCGCCCTGCCCTCCACCGTGCCCCCGATCATGACGTTCTGCAGCACCGTGGCCTCGCCGACCACCCGCGGGGTCTGGAAGGTGCGCGCGATGCCGTGCCTCGCCCGCAGCGCCGGCATTCCCGGCGGCAGCGCGTCGGCTCTCAGCGTCATGGTGCCGCCCTTGGCCGCATAATAACCGGAGATCACGTTCAGCGTTGTGGTCTTGCCGCTGCCGTTCGGGCCGATCAGGCCGTGGATCTGGCCCGGCGCAACATCGAGATCGAGGCCGTCGATCGCCTTCACATTGCCGAAGGAGAGCGCGATGCCGCGCAGCGCCAGTGCCTTGTCGCCCCTGCTTCGGCGCACGATGCCGGCGAGTGCGGCCGGGCGGGGCACGATGGCACGGTTGCTGGCGAGCGGTCGGCGGCTGCGAAAATCGAGCAGCGCCGCAATGCCGCCCGGCATGACCAGCACGATCAGGAGCAGCAGCACGGCGTAGAGGAAGGTCGACCAAGCCGCAAGCGGT
This sequence comes from Bradyrhizobium sp., assembly GCA_019243075.1. GTDB lineage: Bacteria > Pseudomonadota > Alphaproteobacteria > Rhizobiales > Xanthobacteraceae > Bradyrhizobium. The sequence goes on along the minus strand of JAFAUV010000429.1, from coordinate 4,405 downwards.
GCTGCGATCTCCGGCAGGATGGTGAGGATGATGGTGCCGAGCATCGGCCCCATGATCGAGCCGCGGCCGCCGATCAGGATCGCGATGAAGAACAAGACCGACAGATCGAAGGTGAAGGCATCCGGCGTGATGTAGGTCTGCAGGCTTGCGAACAGCCCACCGGCGACAGCGGCGCAGGCGCCCGCAAGCAGGAAGATCGCGATCAGCATCTTTGGCTTGGAAATGCCGGTCGCTTCGGCTGCGACTTCCGCATCGCGGACCGCAATCAGCGCCCGGCCAAACCGGCTGCGCGCGACATTGGCGCTGAGCCAGGTGGTGAAAGCGGCGATGCCGACGCACAGGAAGTAGAAGCCCCAGGCGGTATTGAACGGGGCGGGAAATTCCGGCCCTGCGATGCCGACGCCGCCGCCGGTGACGCTCTGCCAGGCCAGCGCGATCTGGGTCACGATGGTGGCGAATCCGAGCGTCGACATCGCGAAATAGAAGGTGCGCAGCCGCAGCGCCGGCAGGCCGACAATGACGCCGAAGATCGCACCGACGACCGCCGCGATCGGCAGCGCGGCGAACACCGGCACCGGCGGCATCACATTGCCGGCGACCAGCACGCTGGTGGTGTAGGCCCCGAGCGTGAGCAGCGCGACATAGCCGATGGCGAGGTGGCCGGCGAAGCCGACCACCAAATTGAGGCCGGAAACCAGCACCCAATAGATCGCCATGCGGGTGCCGATCAGCGCCCAGTAATCGTTGCCGACGAGCGGCAGCAACAGCGCCAGAACCAGCATGCCGAGGAACGGCGCGGCGTGGACGAGCGCCACCCGCCAGCCATGGGCTTCGATCCGGCCGGTTTCGCTTGCCGCGGCTCGGTGCTGATCGGAGGAGGCGGTCGCCATGGCCATCACACCCTCCGCGCGGAGGCGCCGCCGAACAGACCTTGCGGCGCCGCGAGCAGAACCACGATGAACAAGGTGAAGACCGCGACCGACGAGAAGATGCCGCCGACCAGGAAGTTCGCCGCCTGCTGGAACAGGCCGAGCGCGAGCCCGCCCACGATGGCGCCGCGGTTGTTGCCGAGCCCGCCGAGCGCGACCGGGACGAAGCCGTAGAAATTCAGAAGCGCGCCGTTGGCGAAGAAGGCCAGCAGCAATTCGCCGCCGGAGAAGCCGGCGATGCCGCCGATGATGCCGGCGAGCGCGTAGCTTGCGATACGCAAATTGCGCTCCGGCAGGCCGAGCGCACGCGCGGCGAAATTGTCCTCGGCGATGGCGAGAAAGGCGCGGCCGACCAGCGTGCGGCGGTAGAGATATTCGAGGCCCAGGATCGTGAGCGCGCAGGCCACGACCGGCAGCCAGAATTTCTCGTCCCAGATGCCGCTGCCGAGCCCGATCAGCCGCGGAAAGGGTTGCGGCTCGGTGCCCCATTTGATCGCCGCGACCTGCTGGATCATCAGCGCGACCGCCAGCGTCGACAGAACATAGAGATGCTGGTCGAGGCTCTTCAGGACCGGCCGCACGGCGATGAACTCGGTGATGATGCCGATGATGGCGCAGCACACCAGCGTCAGCAGGAAACCGGCGACGACCGGCATGCCGAGCTTCAGCGTGAACATCGAGCCGAACACGCCGCCGAGCATGGCGAGCTGGCCCGCGGTAAAGCTCATCACCCGCGAGGTCGAGAACATGGTGTTGTAGGTGACGCCGACCAGCGCGTAGATCGCACCCGAAGCCAGTCCCGCTGCAATGATGGAGGCGAGCATGGGTAAAGCCCCTCGCTCTACATCAGGAATATCCCGGCGCCAGCGCGAAAGTGCCGTTCTTGGCCGTGCTCGCTTCCGACATCACGACCTCGTCGGTCGGATAGCCATTGTGCTGCGCCGGCGTGAAGGTGTAGTCGCCGAAATAGCCCGGATATTTGTTCAGCGTGTTGAGATGGGCGATGATGCCCTGCGCGTCGGTCGACCCCGACACCTCGATGGCCTTCGCAAACAGCTCGATCACGTCGATGCCGCCGGCGACCCACCATAACAGCGTGTCGTTGAGCGCGATATTGCCCTTGGTCAGCCGCGCGACCAGCTCCTCGCTCCTCGGCGGCAGTTTGCCGGAACCATCATAGCTGCAGCTCTTGTAGCCGATCGCATAAACCTTCTTCCAGTTCTCCGGCTTCTCGACCAGACCCGCGATCTCGCCGGACGACAGCGAGGGATGCCCGACGAAGGGCACGTCCCAGTTCATCGCCGCACGGACGTTGAACATGAGCGCCTCCATGCCGGTCGAGACCGTCCACACCACGATGGCTTCGGTGCCCGCATTCTTCATGCGCAGCATGTCCGGGGTCATGTCCGGCTGCGTGGCATCGATATTGGCCTGATAGACCACCTCGGCGCCGTCCTTCTTGAAGGCCGCAACCGAGGCGCCGACCGCGGTCACGCCATAGCCGGTGGTGTCGCCGATCACGGCGAGCTTCCTTACCTTGAGGATGTTGAGGCAGTAATTGCGCACCGCGTCATCCCACTGGCTGTTCGACGGCGCCATGCGGAAGGCGTTGGGAAACTTGCTGGTGTCGATCAGAGTCTCGACCACGCAGGGGTGGATGTTGGGGATTTTCGCGCGCGCCATGATCGGCGTGGTGGCGAGCGCCTCGCCCGAATTGAGCGGGCCCCAGATCGCATGTACCTTCTGCTGGCTGATCAATTCCTGGGTGGCGTTCACGGCCTTGCTCGGGTCGCCCTGAGTGTCGCGCATCACGAGCTCGATCTTGCGGCCCTTGACGCCGCCGGCACCGTTGATGGCGTCGACCGCGAAATTGACGCCGCGATTAAAACCCTGTGTCGGCGCCGAGGCCGGCCCCGTGATTGCGGCCAGACAGCCGATCCTGATCGGCTCGGATCCGGCAATGGCGGGCGCGGGAAAAGAAAATGATGCGGCGCCCAACGCGCCGGCGCTGCCAAATAAAACACCACGTCGCGAAATAACCATCGAAAACTCCCGTTTGTTTCCCTCTTCGGCGCCCGTCGTTAAAGTCCGCGGGCGTCCGTTGCGCTTGTTATCGGCTTTAATGCCGGTTTGTTCTGGCCGGCAGAGTTGAGCCTGATGCGTCGCGATTGTCCAGAGCCTCCCGCGCGTAGCAGGCAGGACGTTAAACCGCAGGCACAATTAGCGAATTGTCATCATTGCGGCGAAGCGAGGAGCGTCACTGCGCGCCGCCGGTGTCGTCCTGGCGAAAACCAGGACGCATACCTGCGGAATTGACCGGTGAAACTCGACTGGGAGAGACCGTGCTGAACAAAGAAGGCCGGTGGTAATGGGTCCTGGCTTTTCGCCAGGACGACAGTGGAGAGGATGCGACTCCGCGTTCCCGCGGCGTGATGTGCCCGAGTTCTGCAAAACATCGCCCCCAAAAATCTGGAGGGCGCAGGGAATGCCGGATGCTGGCCGCACCCATGGCCCGCCTGCAAAATGGAAAGCAGGCGGCAGTCACCACAGGCAAGGCCGACAGTCCGGCATTCCCTGCGCGATGGTTTTAACGGCTGCTTCGCGCTCTCCCTGGAGTGCCGGGCTTGATAGCCTCCATCGCCTATGCGCTCGTCACGCACGGGCTTGATCCCAGCGTCGGGGGATCAGGACCACACGACTTGGCCGTCCGCGAGGATGCTTTCGTCGGCGCGCGAAAAGCACGCTGAGCTCCCTCACGTCCACCGCATCCCGCCTCCCACGTCCGTGACGATCGCGATACGCCCCTCCAGTGGAGGCGGGACAAGCGATAGAAAGCACATATTTCTGAAAAACGGAAGAAGAATATTTTTGACGCGAGGGCTTGACATCCTTCGGATAAGACGAAGTGATTTGCCCGGCGACGGGCAAATCACTTCATGTCGCGATCAATCAACGGCGACGAGATACGGTCTCAGTGGGCCGATACCAGCCCGCCGCCCTCGGTCGTCACCATCGAATCCCGGCTGCGCGGCAGGATGAAGTGGATGACGACCGTCGCAATCACGTAAACGCTGGCGCAGACAAAGAACACGATGGTGTAGTTGTTGCCGGTGGCGTCGAGCACGCGGCCGACGGCCGCGGCGGAGAAAGCCGACGCCAGCGAGCTGATGCCGCCGCCGAGGCCAACCGCGGACGCCACCGCGCCGCGCGGCATGGTGTCCGACACCAGCGTGAAGAGGTTGGCGGAAAAGCCCTGATGCGCGGCCATGGCGAGGCCGATCAGGATCACCGCCACCCACATGCTGTCCACCTGCGGCGCCAAAAACACCGGAATGGTGAAGACGGCACAGATCAGCAGCGTGATCTTGCGGGCGGTGAACACCTCGGTGCCGCGCTTGATCAGGTTGGACGAGATCCAGCCGCCCACGATCGAGCCGACATCGGTGAGCAGATAGATCACGACCAGCGGCAGGCCG
>JAFAUV010000417.1 GCA_019243075.1 Bradyrhizobium sp. | reverse complement strand
CATGCCGTTCGGATAATTCCAGATGATGAGATTGGCGAGCAGCATGCGGCTATGCGCCCGCATCCAGGCCATCAGGCTCAGCAAATCCCCGCTGCCCGCCTCCGCCTGATATTGCAGGCCGCCGAACAGCACGAAATTGCCGGACGGCGCCAGAACGCGCTCGACTTCGCCGAGCCATTTGCCCGCCCAGTCGACATAATGTTCGAGATCATCCCAGGCAGCGACATTGATGTTATAGGGCGGATCGCAGATCACGAGCTGGATCGACCGGTCCGGGATCCTTGCCAGCACATCGAGACAATCGGCGACCGCCACGATGTGCGAAGTCGCCGCCACCTGTTCCGCCATGACCGCGCGCGCGGAGGAATGCGTCCGCCCGCTCTTGCGCAATCGGTTCATCCCGATATGCCCGGCGTTGCGATGAGAGCGGTTCGGCATCTTGAAAGCCCGGGCGGCGAGGGAGCCAGCGCTAAAGCATGATCCGGAAAAGTGTGCAGCGGTTTTCCGAAAAGATCATGCTCAAACAAAAGATAGAGGGGAATGACGATTCGGAGAAACGTCATCCCGCTCTAGTCGTTGCGCGCGATCGCGGTCAATCGGTTCAGGTTCTGCAGCAGGATGCGGCCGCGCTGCAGGTCGAGAATGCCGTCCCTGCGCCAGGACTGCAGTTGCCGGTTGACGCTCTCGCGCGCCGCGCCGACGAAAATGCCGAGCTGCTCCTGCGAGATGTGCACCTCGGAGCCGAAATCGGCGGCGAGAGCGCAGAGCCGGCGCGCGAGCCGCACCGGCAGCGGCTGCAGCATCGATTCCTCCATCCGCTCGCTCTGCCAGCGGATGCGCTGGCACAACAGCTCGATGATCCTGATCGCGACCTTGGGCTCGCGCTCGAGGAAGCCCATGAAATCTTCCCGCCGCAGCACGAACAATTCGGTGGCTTCGCCCGCGGTCGCGTCCGCCGTGCGAGCCTGACGGTCGAGCACGGCGACCTCGCCAAACAGGTCGCCCGGGCCCATGAAGTTGAGCGTCAGCCGGCTGCCGTCGGAAGCCCCGGTTTCGATGCGGATCTGCCCGCGCCGGATTCCGAACAGGGCCTCGCCCGGATCGCCCTTCTGGAACAGCACCTCGCCCATGGCCAGATGCTGGGTGTGACAAAGGTTTGAAAGTCGTTGCAGTTCGTCGGCACCCAAATCCGAGAACATCGGGTTCATCTTCAAAATGACCGCAAATTCGGCCTGTTTGCTCATTTCAGTACCTTCAACTGGAATTAGATAATCCACCCGCTCCGAAGTGTGCCATAGGTCACATAACTTTGCAGCCCTTCCGACTATTTGTGGACCCCTTTTGAGCGCTCGCCCATTTTCCGCGATAAGCTCAAAGCAACGGCCCGGCGGCTGTGACGCAGGGCGTGCATGATGCCCTTTGCCCGGGAATGTCGAGATGAAAGCACTGAAACTTGCAGGCGCCGCCATCGCCGCCCTCATCGTGATCCTTGCCCTCGTGCTGATCGTCGGAATCCCCTCGGGCTTCCTGACCTCGGCCATCCAGGACCGCGTCGAGCGCCAGACCGGCTATCGGCTGACCATTGCAGGCTCGACCAGGATCAGCCTGTGGCCGACGCTGAATGTGAATTTCAGCGACCTGACGCTGCAGGACCCCAAGGACCGTGACGGCACCAGCCGCATTACCATCGACAATCTGCAGGCCGATGTGACCCTGTCCAGCGCGTGGTCGGGCCATCCTCATGTCGCCGAGATCGTGGTGACGAAGCCCGTGGTGTACAGGGGGCTGCTGCGCGAGCGCACCCTGGAAGCTGCGTCGCGCCCGACGAGATCGGCGGCCGAAGCCGAGCCGGTCAGCATCGACCGCGTGAAGATCGTCGACGGCGCCATCGTCGCCTCCAATCCGCACGACCGCTTCGAGCATCGCATCGACGGCATCAACGCCAACGCCATCATCGATGCCGCCCGCAAGCTCAAGCTCAGCGGCACGGCGCGCTCTGGCGAGACCCCGCTCAAGTTCAGCCTCAACGCCGCGATGCCATCCCCGCCGGTCGACCGCCAGACCATTCCCCTCGACTTCACCCTGGAAGCGCCGGGCCTGTTGCAGGCGCCGCTCACCAGCAAGGCGGAGCTGCACTTCAACGGGCCGATCGTGATGTTCAACAGCCTCTCCGGCGCGCTCGGCGATGGCGGCTTTACCGGCTGGGCCTCGGTCGATCTCGCCAGCAAGCCCCTTGTGAAGGTCGATCTCGACTTCCAGCGCCTCGATCTCCCGGCGTCGAAACCGGCCGGCGCAACGGCATCGCCGATCCAGGGCTGGAGCGATGCGCCGATCAATCTGATCGGCCTCAACTATGTCGACGCGCAGCTGCGCGTCTCCGCCGCGCAGCTCGTCATCGCCAATGCACAGTTTGCGCCGGCCGCGATCGATGCCTCGCTCGCGGCCGGCGTGCTGAAGGCGTCGTTCTCCAATCTCGGCGCCTATGGCGGGCAGGCGGCCGGCGAGGTGATCGTCGATGCCTCGAGCGGCAGCCCGACCTATGCGATGCATGGCGATATCGTCGGCGTGCGCGCGCTGCCGCTGCTGACGAGCCTTGCCGATTTCGACAAGATCGACGGCAAGATGCAGGCGAAGATCGCCGCCCAATCCTCCGGCGCGAGCCAGCATGCCATCATGTCCAACATGTCCGGCACCGCCTTCGTGATCTTCCAGGACGGCGCCATCCGCGGCGTCAACATCGCGCAGATGATCCGTTCTCTGACCGCGAGCACGCTGAACGGTTGGCAGGAGCAGGAGCAGCAGGCGACCGACCTGACGCAATTGTCGTCCTCGTTCAAGATCGATCGCGGCCAGGCCGTCACCACCGACTTCAACCTCGTTGGTCCCCTGGTTCGCGTCACCGGCGCCGGCACCATCGACCTCGGCACCAAGCAGATGGGTTTTCGCGTCGAGCCGAAGCTCGTAATGACGACCGAAGGCCAGGGCCGCACCTCCGATCCCATCGGCTTCGGCATTCCCGTGCTGATCGAGGGTCCGTGGTCGGGTCCGCGCATTTATCCGGACATGCAGGGCATCCTGGACAATCCGGACGCCGCCTATGCCAAGCTGCACGAGATGGGCAAGGGGCTGTTCGGTCCGAATGGCGCGAACCTCGGCAATATCGGCGGCCTGTTAGGGGGCCTGAGCTCGCTGACCGGGAACCCGCCGACCGGTAACGGCAATGTCGGCACCGCGAGCGGCAATAATTCCAACGACGCGCTCGGCGGCAATATCGCCGGTACCATCGGCTCGCTCATGAAAGGCTTTGGCGGCAGCCGCGGGATCGCCGCGCCGGGACGAGCGCCGGCAGAAACTCCAGCAGAAACTCCAAGCCAGCAATCCTCGAGCGCGCCGGACCAGGCCCAAGCTCCTCGTCGCGCTCCCTCTCAGACCCCTACCGAGCAGGCGCAGACCGACAACCCGCCGCCCCAGGACAGCCAGCCGATGAATGATGTGCTGCGTCAGCTTTTCAACAGGCAGTAGCAGCGCCGGACCGGCCGTCGCGCTCTCCACACCGGCTTGCCCAGGCCGAAGCCGCCTTTTCTTCGTTGCCGCGGCCGCGGGGCGGTAACCAAGCGCGCAGGCGGTCGGCCAGCCCGCTCAAATTGTGCTAGAACCTGGTTCCGGCTGAGACCTCCAGCCCCGTTCCAGTCCTGCTCCCTCCTTGGGCGGCCTGCCGTTTGCAACGAAGCTGCCGGGTGGGATCGGGCAGCGGCTACGCAGGCCGAGGCAGGGTCGAAAGCCACCCACGAGGGTCGGGATGATCGCCGTCAAGGACAAGATCCGGTTTTTGCGCGAGGGCCTGTTCGCCAAATACGTGATCTCGCTGGTCGGCCTCGTGGTGTTCGTGCTGGCGGTGAACGGCGCGACCGAGACCTGGATCAGCTACCGCACGACCAAGGCCACGCTCATCGACGCCATGTCGGAGAAGGCGGACGCGACCGCCAAGCGCATCGACCAGTCGATTTTCGAGCTGGAGCGGCAGATCAGCTGGGTGACGCGTGCGAGCGTTGTCACGTTGGAGCAGCGCCGCTCCGACTATGCCCAGCTCCTGAACCAGATCTCCGCCGTGAGCCAGCTCTCCCAGCTCAACGGCCAGGGCCATGAATTGCTGCGGCTGTCGCGCACGGCGATCGCCGTCAACAGCAACGCCGATTTCTCCAAGGACCCGCGCTTCACCGAGACCGTGGCACGCGGCGTCAGCTTCTCGCCGGTCTCCTTTTCGGGCACCCAGCCCTTCATGTCGATCTCGGTGGCCCATTCCGGCTTCAATGCCGGCATCACCATCGCCGACATCGACCTGCGCTTTCTTTCCGACTTTCTGGGCGACGCCCAGGTCGGCAAGAGCGCCTTCGCCTATGTGGTCGACCCCAAGGGCGAGGTGCTGGCCACCTCCTCGCGCGGCCCCGACATCGGCAAGGATCTTTCCAAACTGTCCCAGGTCGCAGCCCTGATGACGCCCGAGAGCCAGCCGCTGGCCTCCGGCACCGACGCCGACGGCCATTCGGTACTGACGGCGTCCTCGGCCGTGCCGAAGCTGGGCTGGGTCGTGTACTTCGAGCAGCCGACCGCGCAGGCGCTGGCGCCGATACGCGACCAGCTCGTCCGCGGTGCGCTCCTGATCGGGCTCGGGCTCATCATCGCAATCGTGGCCGGCACCGTCCTGGCGCGGCGCATGCTGGTACCGATCGAGGCGCTGCGCGACGGCGCCCGCCGCCTCGGTGCCGGCGATTTCAGCCAGCGCATCGACGTCCACACCAAGGACGAGCTGGAGGAGCTCGCCGAGCAGTTCAACAGCATGGCCGGCCAGCTCGGCCAGACCTATGCCGAGCTCGAAGGCAAGGTGGTCGAGCGCACCCGCGACCTCGCGCAATCGATCAGCGAGTTGAAGGTGCTGGAAGAGGTCGGCCGGGCGGTGGCGTCCTCGCTCGATCTCAACGCCGTGCTGCCGACGGTGGCCGCACGCGCGCTGGAGATCACCCATGCCGACGCCGTCCTGATCTACGGCTATGAGGCTGCGAGGCGCCAGTTCAATCTGGTCGAAGCCGATGGCATCGACAAATCCATCGAAGGCCGGCACCAGGTCATCGATGAAGCGGGCAGCATGCTCGGGGATGCCGCCTCCAGAGGCGAGCCGATCGCGGTGCCCGATCTGAACAGCGCCGCCGACCATCTGTTGCGCAACATCGCGGTCGAAGCCGGTTTCCAGGCCGTGCTGGTGGTGCCGCTGGTCGACCAGCAGGGCGTGCTTGGTGCGCTGGTCGTACTGCGGCGCGAGGCGGGCGCATTTCCGCAGGGCCTGATCGGACTGATGCGCACCTTCGCGCATCAATCGGTGCTGGCGATGCGCAATGCGCGTCTGTTCACCGAGGTCGACCAGAAGGGGCGCGAGCTCGCCTCGGCCAACGCGGTGGTGCGCGAGCAGGCCCAGAAGCTCCAGGAACAGACCGAGCAGCTCAAGAACTGGAACCGCTCGCTGGAGGAGCGGGTCGAAAAGCAGCTCGGCGAGATCGAGCGCATCCGCAGGCTCGAGCGGTTTCTGGCGCCGCAGGTGGCGCAGCTCATCGCCTCCTCCGAGGGCCACGATGCGCTGCTCGACAGCCACCGCCGCGAGGTGACGGTGGTGTTCTGCGATCTGCGCGGCTTCACCGCCTTCACCGAGGCGACCGAGCCGGAAGAGGCGATGAACGTGCTGCGCGAATATCACGCCGCCCTCGGTGAGCTGATCTTCCGCTACGAAGGCACGCTCGACCGCTATGCCGGCGACGGCGTGATGATCCTGTTCAACGCCCCGATCCAGTTCGACGACCACGTCAAGCGCGCGGTCAAGATGGCCTGCGAGATGCGCGACACCATCGGCACCCTGACCGAGAAATGGCGCAACCGCGGCCATAGCCTGGGATTCGGCATGGGCATTGCACTCGGCTATGCCACCCTGGGCCAGATCGGCTTCGAGCAGCGGCTCGAATATGCGGCGATCGGCAGCGTGACCAACCTCGCCTCGCGGCTCTGCGACGAGGCCGCGGCCAACCAGATCGTGGTGAGCCGGCGCGTGTACGGGATGGTCGAGCCCTGGGTCGAGGCCCGCCCGCTCGACGATCTCGTGCTGAAAGGCTTCAATCATCCGGTGCTGGCGATGGAGATCCTGCGCTGGCGCGAGGAGGTCGATAATATCGTCGACGCCGCCGCGGCGAGGAGAAGGATGTAGCTGCCGCAGGGCAGGCAAAGCCGCGCCCTAACCAATTCGACGTTCGAGATGACGCTCCGCGCCGCCTCACGCCCGCTCAAGGGTGAGGTGCCGACCATCGACGTGGTCGCCGCCCATCACGGGGCCAACACCTCGCCGATCCTGCAGCGCTTCCTCGCCCGGATCGCCGAATCGAGAGCGGCCGCGGCGTCATCCAGCCATGGACGAAGCGCCAATAATCGATAATTCTGTGGCCGCGGTGCCGGGGTTCACAGAAGGCCCTGCCCGGGAACATGAGGAGGGAACACAATGGGCATCCATCTGCTCGATCGGGTCATCGGCAGCGAATATCCTGATCTGGCCAGTGACGCGGAGGTGCGGGAGTTTGAAAAGGTCCCGTATTCGGACCGCGTCGCGGCCCCGAGCACCTATGAGGCCATCAAGCTCGGCGCCGCGCATGATCCCGACGCGCCCGCGATCCAGTTCCTGGCCAATGCGGATCCGACCGACACGCCGGTGGTGATTTCCTACCGCGACTTCGTCGCCCGGGTGACGCAGGCCGCCAACATGTTTCACGCGCTTGGCGTGGGCAAGGACGATGTCGTCAGCTTCCTGTTGCCGCTGCTGCCCGACGCCTTTGTCACGCTGTTCGGCGCGGAAGCGGCCGGCATCGCCAATCCCGTCAATCCGCTGCTCGAGCCGCACCAGATCGCGGAAATCCTGGAGGCCGCCAACACCAAGGTGCTGGTGGCGCTCGGGCCGATGCCGGGCACGGACATCTGGCAGAAGGTCGAACAGGTCCGCGGCAAGCTCAAACATCTGAAGGCCATCGTGCAGGTCGGCCCGGGCGATCCCGCGCACGGCATCCATTCGTTCGGGGAGCTGATCAAGACCCAGCCCTCGGACCGGCTGGTCAGCGGCCGGGTCATTTCCGGGAGCGACACCGCCGCCTATTTCCACACCGGCGGCACGACCGGTACGCCGAAGCTGGTGCGCCACACCCACACCAACCAGGTCTACCAGGCCTGGGCCTGCATCCTGGTGCTGAAGGCCACGCCCGGCAGCAACCTTCTGTTCGGGATGCCGCTGTTTCACGTCGGCGGCTCGCTGACGCAGGCGCTGACGACGTTCGCCACCGGCAATTGCCTGGTGGTGCTGTCGCCGTCCGGATGGCGCAACCCGGCATCGGTCAAGAACATCTGGAGCCTGATCGAGCGGTTCAGGCCGGAAGCGTTTTCGGGTGTGCCGACGGTGCTCGCCGCCGCGCTGACCATTCCTCCGGGGAATGCGGATCTATCGAGTCTGAAATTTGCCGCCGCCGGCGGATCGGCGATTCCCGTTGCGGTCGGCAAGGCGATCCAGGACAGGTTCAAGCTGCCGGTGCTGGAGGTCTATGGCATGACCGAGACGTCGAGCGTGCACACCATAGCCTATGCAACGCGCCCCGTGCGTCTCGGCTCGGCCGGGCTGCCGATACCCTATAGCCGCGTGCGCATCGTCAAGCTCGATGCCGACGGCCGCTACGAGCGCGATTGCGCGGTGAATGAAATCGGCGTGGTCGCCATGGCCGGGCCGGGCGTGTTCAGCGGCTATCTCAACGACGCTCACAACAAGGGAGCGTTCGTCGAGCCGGGCTGGATCAATTCCGGCGACCTCGGCCGGCTCGACGCCGACGGCTATCTCTGGATCACCGGCCGCGCCAAGGATCTCGTGATCCGCGGCGGCCACAACATCGATCCGGCACCGATCGAGGACATCATGTTCCAGCATCCGGCGGTTGGCCTCGCTGCCGTGGTCGGCCAGCCCGACGCCTATGCCGGCGAATTGCCGGTCGGCTATGTGCAATTGAAGCCGGGCGCCAGCGTCGAGCCGGGCGAGCTGGAGAGCTGGGTGCGCGAGCGCACGCCGGAGCGCGCCGCCGTGCCCGTGCAGATCATCCCGATCGATCCAATGCCGCTCACCGGCGTCGGCAAGGTGTTCAAGCCGCGGCTCCGCTGGGATGCCGCCGGCCGCGTCTTCAACGGCGTGCTTACGCCGCTGCGCGAACGCGGCATCGACTGCCAGGTCAAGGTCGGCGCCCATGGCAGCCATGGCAGCATCGCGACCGTGACGATCGCCGGCGTGCCCGAAGACAAGCGCGAGGCCGTCATCGCCGAGGTGCACAGGCTGCTCGCGCCGTTCGTGATGCGGCACGAGGTGACGTGGGTGTAGGGCAAACGATCGGGTCCACCAATGAAGCCAATTGCGATTAAGTACGCGTATTGCCCGTTCTAGACACTCCATTCCGGTTTGAGGATCGCCACCGCCGCGCTGCGGGGGCGAAGGTTATTTGTCCAGATATTCGATCAGTGGGCGGTCTTTCGAATCCGTGAGATAGTAAGCGACGATCTCAGCGGGCTCGGTGCTCGAGGCATTGTCGAAGCGCTCGATGGTGACGCCGGCCGGCTCGAAGAAGCCGTCGCCGGCCTTGATGGTCTTCTCGGTGTCGCCCTCGCGCTTGAACACGAAGCTGCCCGCGGTCACCACGCCGACGACCGAGACAGGATGGCGATGGCGGCCGGTCGGCCGAGACGGCGCAAAGCGAATGCGCGCGCCGCGCACCTGCTTGACGGGGGGATTGGCCGCCGGAAGCGCCTCCTCCAGCACCGGCTCGCGCTTGAGCGGCGGAAAATCCTCCGCGAGGGCAACAGCCGGAATGACCGACAACACGAGAATGGCGAGCAAGGCGTGCTTCATGAGTTTCACTCCCTCGGACGGCTTTCTCCAAGCCGGACGGAATCTGTGTTCACGCAGCCGCCATCGCGAGCCGCTTCGCGGCTTCGTGATGAAAGCGAGCAGCCAGATTTTCGATGCGTGATGATGGTGGGAACGACGCGAGTGCGCCTTTTCCCACCTTACAGGACGACGCGCGTTACGCGTATTTGCCGTGGCAGTGCTTGTATTTCTTGCCTGAGCCGCAGGGGCAATCCTCGTTGCGGCCGACCTTGCCCCAGCTCGCGGGGTTCTTCGGATCGCGCTGCTCGCCGGCGGCGCCGGCCTGGGCCGGGACCAACGAGACGTTGGCAAAGGCCATCTCGTCCTCGCCGGTATCGGGATTGAGCTTGTGCCCTTCCATCACCGGCAGCGGCGGCTGCTGCTGCTCTTCGGGCGGCACGATCTCGACCCGCATCAATTGCGCGGTGACGGCTTCGCGCAAATGCGCGATCATCGCCTCGAACAGGCTGAAGGCTTCCGACTTGTATTCCTGCAGGGGATCGCGCTGGCCATAGCCGCGCAGGCCGATGACCTGGCGCAGATGGTCGAGCATGATCAAATGCTCGCGCCAGAGATGGTCCAGCGTTTGCAGCAGGATCGTCTTCTCGACGTAACGCATCACGTCGGGACCCCATTGCGCCACCTTGGCCGCCATGCGCTCGTCGACCTTCTGCTCGATGCGATCGAGCAGTTGCTCGTCGGCGATGCCCTCTTCCTTGGCCCATTCGTCGACGGGAAGATCGACATCGAGCACGCGCTTCAACTCCTCCTTGAGGCCGGCGACATCCCACTGCTCGGCATAGGCGTGCTCGGGCACGTGCTTGGTGACGACGTCCTCGACAAAGGCGTGGCGCATGTCGGCCACCGTCTCGGCGACGCTCTCGTCCTTCATCAGGTCGACGCGCTGGTCGAAGATCACCTTGCGCTGGTCGTTCTGGACGTTGTCGAATTTCAGCAGGTTCTTGCGGATGTCGAAGTTGCGCGCTTCGACCTTCTGCTGCGCCTTCTCCAGCGCCTTGTTGATCCAG
>JAFAUV010000301.1 GCA_019243075.1 Bradyrhizobium sp. | reverse complement strand
TCGACGCCGATGCCGCGGGCATAGAGGATGCCGAGGTTGAACTGGCTGTCGGCGACGCCGCGATCGGCCGCCTTGCGGAACCATTGCGCCGCGCTCTTGTAATCCGGGCCCTTGCCGCCGCCGTCGGCGTCCAATACGGCGAGGTTGTGCATCGCCTTGGCGTTGCCGCGCTCGGCGGCCTGCATGTAGTAGCGGCGGGCGAGATCGACGTCCTTGCCGACGCCCATGCCCTTTTCATAGAGCGTGCCGAGCCGGAACGCCGCCGGAATGATCCCGGCCTTTGCCGCGCGATCGTACCATTTCGCGGCGTCCTCGAGATTCTGCGGCACGCCCTTGCCTTCGGCAAAACGCACGCCGATCTCATAGGCCGCGGTCGGATCGCCCTTCAGCGCGGCCGCACGCAGGTTCGGCCCGCCGATCAGGTCCGGCAATTGCTCGCCGGAAATGTTCGCATTGGGGATCGAGCCGGTAACGTCGCCGGAGGCGGCCGCGGCACCCGGCGAGGGCGGAATGTCGAGCGTGGCCGTCGCCTCGGGTGGGGGCACGGCGTTGTTCAGCGATTGCTTGCCGATCGGTGTCGGCGACGTCATCGAAGGTCCGGGCGCGGATTGATCCGGCGCGGGACTTCCGGCTTTGTCCGCGGGCGCGGATGGGGACGCCTGCCTGGCCGGCTTTTCGAGGCCCGGGATGTGCGCAAGGTCGCCGACATCGAGCATGTTCATCGCGAGCTTGAAGGTGCCTAGCACGATCACGACCACGCTCGCGCCGACGAGCAGCGAGCGGATCCTGGTGCTGACGGTCGACGGCGACTTGACGGCTTCCTTTGCGCTTGCCTTGGCGCTTGCCTTGGCGCTTTCTTTGATCTTCTTTTCGGCCTTGGCCTTGCCTTTGTCATTGGCGGGTTGGGCGGCGGCAGCGGCCTGGGCGGCGCGGCGAGCTGCGGCAATGAAGCTCGAGGACGACACCGGCTCTTTCGGCGCCGAGGGGATTTCGCTGATCGCGTTTTCGGAAGCGGCGATGCGCTCGCTCGGCGAAGCGACCCGGCCGCCAGGTCGGGTGCCGGGTTCGAGCGGGTGATCGGGCGGCAAATCCGGCGCCAGCGCCGGACGCGGCGGCGAGGTCGGCACCAGGATCTGGCTGATCGCGAGCGGCAGCGGCGCGGACCGAGCTTCGGCCGGCTCGGCCGCATGGAAATCGCGCGGCGCGGCGGCGAAATGCGGTGCTTGATTGGCGGCTGGGGCTGCGGCGGGATTGGGCAGTTCCGGCCTGATGGGTGGCGCCGCCGTGGTCCGCGGCGCGGCGACCTGTGGTTCGGCAACCTGCGGCGCCGGCGCAGAGCGCACGGCGCGCAGGTCGCCCTCGATCAAGGCGAGGCGGTCGACCACATGGCCGAGGGTGGAGTGAACCGCTTCCAGCGAATCCTGGGTCTGGCGGTCGGTCCGGGTCTGGCTGAAGCGGATGTCGGAAAGCTCGCGCTTGACGAGGTCGATCAGCCCGTCCTCGCGCGCTTCGTCCGGACGCTGCCGGCCATTGGCAAAGGAGGCGAGTGCGGCCTGCTGGCTGTCGGCAAAGGCGGAGAGCGTCGCTTGCTGGTTGGCGAGATGGCGCAGGACGTCCTGGAGGCCGTCCTCGACGCGGCAGAGATTGCCGGAGCGCTGATCGGAGCTGGCGGATTCCAGCCGCTCCAGCAGATAGGAAACCCGCTGCTCCAGATGCGCAAAGGCGGCGGCATTGTCGTTGCCGACCTGCAGGCGGTCGATGCGCTCCGACAGTGCCCGCAGCGCGGCTTCGATCTGCTCGGAAACGTCGTGAGCCTGCGGCCGTTCCCGGCTTTCCAGCGCCGCGGTCAGCGCGGCGATGCGCTGCTCGAGCGCGGCAACGGAATCGCCAGCGCCGCTCGCGCGTGAAATCTGGTCGACCTTCGCCGACAGCATCCGCACGTCGTCGGAAAGCCGTAGCAAAGCGTCGTTGGAGGCGACGCTGGAGACGATGGCGCGCAGTGCAGAAATCGCGTTTTCGAGCTGCTGCACCGTGCCGGGATCGCTGCTCGTGCGCAGGATCATGTCGAGCTTGGCGCCGAGGTTGCGGATCGCCTCGTCATAGCCGGCGAGCTGTTCGGCCGACTTCAGCGAGCGCAGCACGTCGCGGATTTCGTTGAGCGCGTTTTCGATGTTGCCGAGTACCCGTTCGTCGATGCCGCTTTGGCGGCTGTCATCGATGCGGCGCGACAGCGAGCGGATTTCGCTCTCGATCGAATCGATGGCCCGGCGCGGCATCGCCTCGGTGATGGCGGCGCGGATTTCGGTAAGCTCGTTGCGGAAGGCCGCGATCGAATTCTCGAGATCGGGACGCCGCAGCGCCTCGATCTGGCTCGTGATCTTGAAGAGATGGCGTTCCAGCGAGGAGAAATCCGGGCCGGGCCCAGGCGGCGCCATGGCGGGCGCAAGCGGCGGCGCCTGGCGTGGCGGTATCTGGCGTTGCGGCATCGCGCGCGGGGCCGGGCCGTCGAGCTCGTTCTGGCGCGCGGCGATCTCGGCAACCGCGAAGTCGAGCGAGGCGGGGTTGAGCGGCGAGGGGCGATAGGCCCGCGGCTCTTGATCGGCCTGCGGCGCTTGGTATGCGTGCGGCGCTTTGTATGCCTGCGGCGCTTTGTATGCCTGCGGCGCTTGCGCCGGTGCGGAGTAAACCTGGTTGGCGGCGCGCTCGACGGCGTCGGACTGGCGCTGCTGCCGGCTCGTGCCTTGGCGCTGGGCTTGCGGGTTCGAAATCTGCGACAGGCGCGCATCCAGCCGGGAGATCGCATCGTTGAGCTGGCGTGCCACGCCCTGCTCGCGGGAAGCATCGTGGCGCGGCATCGGCTGGGCGATGCGCTCGATCTGGCGGGTGATGGAATCGAGCCGCTGGTGGATGTCGGCGACATCGCGGTCCGGCGAAGCGGCGCCAGACGGTAAACCGGACGGCTCGGATTCGCCGAGCGTGGCATTGAGCCAGTCGTTCAGCGACATCCCGGCGCGGCGCGCGGCGGCCTCGGCCCTCTCGCGGACGGTTGGATCGATGCCGTCAACACTCCACGATACGCGCGAATTCATGCTTCTGTCCGGTTCCGCTACCGCGCCCCACCCGGCGCCCGCAGCCTCCCCGCGCGTCCCTGCTCACGAGACAATTCCATTCCGCGCCGGTCGTCTGCCTCAGACGCCGACTTTTTCCCTTTAGGGTAAAGAACGGGTTAAGGAATTGCTCAACCGGGCCTCAAACATGGCGGAAATGGAAGGCTGCGGTATTGTGATCCGATCCGACACCGCTTCGACGCCTCAGCCGCCGGCCTCGCGCTCGAGCGGCACGGCATTGGCGCTGGCCAAGGCCGACAGCGCCTCGATCGCTTCCTCGCACCATTCGGCCACCGCGCGCTCGTGGCGCATGCCGATGCGCAGGCCCAGCAGCTTGCCCATGTCGGCGGGCCCTGCTGTCCCTCGCGGAAAGCGCTTGTTGAGCAGCCGCTCATAGCGCCCGTACCTGTCGCGGTGGTGCTCCAGCCGCGCCATCAGGTCGGTGCGCAGGGGCTCGATGTCGACGCAGTCGAGCGCGTACATTCGCACCAGCAGGTCGTCCTTGATCGAGGCGGGCACGCTCGGCCGGGCCGCCCAATGGCGGAACGCGGCGCGGCCTTCCTGGGTGAGTGTGTAGACCAGCTTGTTGGGCTTGCCGGACTGCACCACCTCGCGCGCCTGCACATGGCCGCGGTCGCGCAGCTTGGAGAGCTCGCGGTAGATCTGCTGATGATCGGCCTTCCAGAAGAAGCCGATGGAGGCATCAAAGGTCTTGGCGAGCTCATAGCCCGTCATCGGCCGTTCCGTCAGGCATGCGAGAATCGCGTCGCCGAGCGCCATGGACCTTCTCCGGAAAGTTGGGGAGGCGTATTCGCCGAAAATACCATGCGCCAACACTAGGGGTTGACTTTATGCATAAAAGCGCATATGCGTCAATATGCATATAAAAGACCGACAGGAGAAGTCGCATGACCAAGAACATGACGAGCCGCGCGCGATGGTTCGGCTCGATCGGGCCCCGCGACCGCCGAGCGCCTCGGCATTTGCTGCACGCTTCCCTGCAAGCCTGAAAGGTTTAAGCTCTTTCGGGGACTTTCACGAATCGTTGCGCCGCAGGTCCTTCGCCTCACGCGGCTTCGAAAGATTTCCCACCCTGCCTGCCGGAGCATCCCATGCCGATCTACAAAGCCCCCGTGGAGGATGTGAGCTTCCTGCTCAACGACGTCTTCCAGATCGATCGCCACGACAATCTTCCTGGTTTTTCCGATGCCTCGAGCGACGTTCGCGAGGCGATCCTCGGCGAAGCCGCCAGGCTTTCCGAAGAGGTGCTGCAGCCCTTGAATCGCGCCGGCGATCTCGAAGGCTGCACGCGGCATGACGACGGCAGCGTCAGCACGCCCAAGGGCTTCAAGGAGGCCTTCAGGGAGGTGGCCGAAGGCGGCTGGCTCGGCCTTTCGGCGCCGACCGAATATGGCGGGCAAGGCCTGCCGGTGACGCTCTCGCAGGCCGTCAACGAGTTCCAGATCTCCGCCAACATGGCGTTCGCGATGTATGGCGGGCTCACCATCGGCGCGACCGCAGCGCTGTTGGTGCACGGCTCGCCGGAGCAGAAAAAAACCTATGTGCCGAAGATGATCGCGGGCGAATGGACCGGCACCATGAACCTGACCGAGCCGCATTGCGGCACCGATCTCGGCCTGCTCCGTACCAAGGCGGTGCGGCAGGCCGACGGCAGCTTCAGGATCACGGGCACCAAGATTTTCATTTCCGCCGGCGAGCATGATCTTGCCGACAACATCATCCATCTGGTGCTGGCGCGCATCGAGGGCGCGCCCCAAGGCATCAAGGGCGTGTCGCTGTTCGTGGTGCCGAAGGTGCTGGTCAATGCCGATGGTTCGCTGGGCGGGCGCAACGGCGTCAGCTGCGGCTCGATCGAGCACAAGATGGGCATTCACGGCAATTCCACCTGCGTGATGAATTACGACAACGCCACCGGCTGGCTGATCGGCGAAGAGAACAAGGGCATGCAGGGCATGTTCGTGATGATGAACGAGGCTCGTCTCGGCGTCGCCGTGCAAGGCCTCGCGCAGTCCGAGGTCGCCTACCAGAACGCGGTCGCCTATGCCCGCGACCGTCTGCAGGGCCGGGCGCTGACCGGCCCGAAGGCGCCGGACAAGCCCGCCGATCCCATCATCGTGCATCCCGACGTGCGCCGCACGCTGCTCACCATCCGCGCCTTCAACGAGGCGGCGCGCGCCATGGTGATCTGGACGGCGCTGAAGAGCGACGTCGCGCATCGCTCCAATGATCCCAAGGATCGCCAGGAGGCCGACGATCATATGGGCCTGATGACCCCGGTGCTGAAAGGCTTCCTCACCGACACCGGCTTTGCCAATGCCGTAGCAGCCCAGCAGATGTATGGCGGCCACGGCTACATCGCCGAACAGGGCATGGAGCAGTTCGTTCGCGACGCGCGTATTGCCATGATCTACGAGGGCGCCAACGGCATCCAGGCGCTCGACCTCGTCGGCCGCAAGCTGCCGCGCGACGGCGGCCGCGCCATCATGGCGTTCTTCACCGAGGTCGGCGCCTACTGCAAGGAGCACGGCGGCGACGAGGCCATGAAGGCCTATATCGCGCCGCTCTCGAACGGTCTCGGCCATCTGCAGCAGGCGACCACCTGGCTGATGCAGAACGCCATGATGAAGCCCGACAATGCCGGGGCCGCCGCCACCGATTATCTGCAGCTCTTCGGCTTCGTCGCGCTCGGCTATATGTGGGCGCGGATGGCCAAGGTCGTGCTCGACAAGATTGCGGCTTCCGGCGAGACGGCCTATCTGAAAACCAAGCTCGTGACCGGCCGCTTCTTCATGGAGCGGATGATGCCGGAGACGACCTTGCACCTGGCGCGCATCCAGAGCGGCGCCGCCACGACCATGGAACTGGCCGCGGAAGCGTTCTGAGCGGGTTCACGGTTCGGTGAGATCGCGTTATATATGATGATCATCATCTTTGGAGGGCGTCATGCCTGAGGCCTATATCTACGATCACGTTCGCACCCCGCGCGGCCGCGGCAAGGCCGACGGCGCGCTGCACGAGGTGACTGCGCTGGCGCTCGCCACCGTGCCGCTGAAGGCGCTGAAGGACCGCAACCGCCTGCCGGAAGATTCCGTCGATGACGTCGTGCTCGGGGTGGTCGATCCCGTGGGCGAAGCCGGGTCCGACATCGCCCGCTTCGCGGCGCTCAAGGCCGGCCTCGGCGACAAGGTGCCGGGCGTGCAGATCAGCCGCTTCTGCGCCTCGGGCCTCGATGCCGTAAACTTTGCCGCGGCCCAGATCATGAGCGGCCAGAACCAGCTCGTCATCGGCGGCGGCGCCGAATCCATGAGCCGGGTCGGCATCGGCGCCTCCGGAGGCGCCTGGCCGATGGATCCCTCGATCGCGGTGCCGGCCTACTTCATGCCGCAGGGCATCTCGGCCGATCTGATCGCCACCAAATACGGTTTTTCCCGCGACGACGTCGACGCCTATGCCGTGCAGAGCCAGCAGCGCGCCGGCAAGGCCTGGGACGAGGGCCGCTTCAACAAGTCGGTGGTGCCTGTGAAGGATGTCAATGGCCTCACCATCCTGGCCAAGGACGAGCACATGCGCCCGACCACGACCATGCAGTCGCTGGCGCAGTTGCAGCCGTCGTTTGCGCAAGTCGCCCAGATGGGCGGCTTCGACGGCGTCGCGATCCAGTCGCATCCCGAAGTCGAGCGCGTCAATTACGTGCATCACGCCGGCAATTCGTCCGGTATCGTCGATGGCGCCGGCGCGGTGCTGCTCGGCAGCAAGGAGGCCGGCGCGAAATATGGGCTGAAGCCGCGGGCGAAAATCCGCGCGTTCACCAATATCGGCTCGGAGCCCGCGATGATGCTGACGGGGCCCGTCGATGTCACCGAAAAGCTGTTCGAGCGCTCGGGCATGAAGAAGTCGGACATCGACCTGTTCGAGCTCAACGAGGCCTTTGCCTCGGTCGTGCTGCGCTACATCCAGGCGTTCGACATCGACAACGCCAAGATCAACGTCAATGGCGGCGCGATCGCGCTCGGTCATCCGCTCGGCGCCACCGGGGCGATGATCCTGGGCACCGCGCTCGACGAATTGGAGCGCACCAACAAGGAGACCGCGCTGGTGACGCTGTGCATCGGCGGCGGCATGGGCACCGCGACGATCATCGAAAGAGTCTAACTACGTCGGGTGGGTTAGGAAGCGTAACCCACCATCTTTCTTTCCGCTGCGACAGGGTGGGTTACGCCTTCGGCTAACCTACCTGACGAGACCTGCGATTGAGGCGAGGGAGCACCACATGGCCTTCAAGAATTTCAAGCTCGAAACCGACGCCGACGGCATAGCGCTCGTTACCTGGGACATTCCGGGCCGCTCGATGAACGTGCTGGACGAGACCTCGATTGCCGAGCTCGAGGCGATCGTGAGGCAGACCGGCGAGGACGCCGCCATCAAGGGCGTCGTCATCACCTCCAGCAAGGAAGCATTTTGCGCCGGCGCCGATCTCTCGATGCTGGAAGCCATGAGCCATGCTTACGCGATCGCGCTGAAGGAGAAGGGCGAGGTCGCGGCGAATCAGATGCTGTTCGACCAGAGCCGCCGCTTCTCGCTGGCGTTCCGCGCCATCGAGACCTCGGGCAAGCCGTGGGCCGCCGCGATCAATGGGCTTGCGCTCGGCGGTGGCTTCGAGCTGGCGTTGTCGTGCCATTATCGCGTCGCCGCCGACAATCCGAAGACGCGGCTCGGGCTGCCCGAGATCAAGGTCGGCCTGTTTCCCGGCGCCGGCGGCACCCAGCGCGTGCCGCGCATCGTGCAGCCGCAGGACGCGATGCAGCTCCTGCTCAAGGGCGAGGCGATCAAGCTCGACAAGGCCAAAGCGCTCCATCTCATCCATGCCATCGTGCCGGCCGCGGACATGATCAAGGCCGCGAAAGACTGGATCAAGGGCGGCGGCAAGGCCGTCGCGCCCTGGGACGAGAAGGGGTTCAAGCTCCCCGGCGGTCCCGTGTTCTCCAAGGGCGGCATGATGATGTTCCCGGCCGGCAATGCCATCTACCGGCGCGAGACCTTCGATAATTATCCGGCTGCCCGCGCGGTGATGAGCTGTGTCTATGAAGGCCTGCAGCT
>JAFAUV010000137.1 GCA_019243075.1 Bradyrhizobium sp. | reverse complement strand
GTTGGCGACGACATCCGTGATCTGGAACCGGCTCTGCGGATTGACGCTGAGTGTCGAGGCCGACAGCGGATTGGCGAGCACGGGCGACTCCGGAAGCGAGCCCACATACATCTGGCTCGAGCTCGAATCCCGAATCTTGTTGGTGATGAGCAGATCCGGCGTGATCTGCACCTCGGCATTGACCGTGCCGATGTCCTGCCCGGTGCGGAAGAAGTCGCGATTGACGAAGCCGTAGAAATTGTTGCGGTCGACGCCGAAATCCGGGAACGGCCCCCCCGCCGTGCTGGACGTGCTCGGCCGATAATAGGGCACGCCGAAGTCGGGGATGCCGTAAAGCTCGGTGTGAATATAGTCAGCCGTGATCTTGACCGCATCGACGGGCTTCCAGGTCGTGGCGAGGAAAGCGCCATCGCGATTGTCGGTGACGTAGTTGCGCCCAGCCACATCGGCGTCCTGGAACAGGCCGCCCGCGCGAACAGCCAATGTCGGGCTGATCACCTGGTTGACGTCGAGCGTCACCCGCTTGGTGTTGTCGGTGCCGAAGGTGGTGTCTTCGTTGTAGAAGCTTTTCTCGGTGGTCGCCTGCTTGGTCACGATGTTGATCGCCCCGCCGGTGGTGCCGCGGCCGGCAAAGGACGAGCCGGGGCCGCGCAGGATCTCGACCTGCTCGGTGAAGAAATTCTCGCGCACGCTGACGCCGGAATCGCGCACGCCGTCGATAAAGATGTCATTGCGAGCATCGAAACCGCGAATGAAGAAGCGGTCGCCGAAGGCATTGCCGCCCTCGCCGCTGCCGAGCGTCACGCCAGCGGTCGACAGCACCGCCTGCTTCAGATTGGTGGCGTTCTTGTCCTCCAGCACTTCCTTACTCAGCACTGTGACCGATTTCGGCGTGTCCAGGATCGGCTCGGGAAATTTTCCCGACGCCTGCAGATGGTCGACCTTGTAGGGCGCCGCCGCATCGGCATAGGGGTTGCGATCGGCCCGCAGCTCGCCGGCATTCGGATACGGCACGGGTGCGGCGTGCGCCGGCTGCGAGCGTCGCGCCGCGCGGCGCAACGCATCGCGCGCGCGGACCTGGTCCGGGGTCGGCTTCGAGGCGGGACGCGGCCGGGCAGCCGGGGCATCGACCGTCACCGGCGGGAGGTTTGATTGCTGCGCCTCGGCGCCACCGACCGACGCCACCACGATCAGGCCGGCGACTGCCGTGACCTTCTTGCCGGCGCAACGATCGAAATCGGTTTCGCCGAGATTGATTGCCGCGAATGACCGCAGCGACCGCGGTGCTACTGCACGCCCCATATTCACACGCCCCATTTGTTCCGAGTTTTTTCTTGATCGCTCATCGCCAATTCAACGAGCGACTTGCGAGTTTGCTATCGGGCGGACAGATACGGGTCAACGCGACGGCGACAGCTGAGGCATTTGAATATTTCCAGATCGAGGTGATTCCGAAGTCGTGCGTCCGAAATATCACGCTCTCGAATTATTCTAATTCGAAACTGAAATCATTCTAAGACGACAGCCGACGCCGCGTCTCGGTACCCTAGAACCGCGCGTCATCTCAATCGACGCTGGGCGGTTTCATCAGCGAGAACAGCTCGTCGACGGTCTGCTGCGCGACATAGCGCACGCGATCGGTGTTCTCCATCCCTGCGATGTTGATGCCCTTCACCACCGCCCTGATCTCGTCGCGGAAATCGCTGAGGAAGCGCAAGGGATCGCGCTGCTCATTGGCGACGCGCGCGATCAAACCCGTGATCAGGATCTGACATGCGATCATTTTGCCGTTCAGCTCGTCCATTCACACGCTCCCGCCTTGCTGGCGGTGGTATGGCCGAGGTTTTGCGCGGGAAACAAGACTGCCTTGCAAGTCTTTAGAGACGTTCTGAATCACGCTTTGAAGGCTTTGGCCGCGTTACTTCGCCGCGACATGATCGGGCTGATCGGACAGCGCCTTGATGCGGTCCTTGATCTCGCGCAATGCGCGGAGGCTGGTCTCGACGGCCTGCGGCGACAGGTCCTTCATGATGTCGACGGCGATGGCATCGCGCAGGCTGTCGAGATCGTCGACGAGCTGCCTGCCGCTGGCGGTGAGAAACAGGCGGTTGGCGCGCCGATCCTTCGGGTCTTGCCTGCGCTCGAGCAGGCCGTGCTCGACCAGCCGATCGAGGAGCCGCACCAGCGAGATCGGCTGCAGCTCCAGCACATCGGCGAGGTCGACCTGGGAGAGGCCCTCCTGCTCGCGCAGGCGGAACAGCACCACCCATTGCGCCCGCGTCGTGCCGCGGCTTTTCGCGCGATGATCAATATAATTGCGCAGGAGCCTCGAACTCTCCACTAACTGCACGACAAGCTCGCGCTTCAGATCGAGTGACATGCCCTCGGGCGATCCTTCAAAGGTTGCCAAATGTTTAGGATTCTCAAGCCATGGTGTGTTTACACATAAAGTGCGTGCATATTATAGCTGGAGGCCCTGGGAACGCTTGTTAAGAGCCTGTATTGTTTTTTCTTTGGAGCCGAATGGACCCCTATGACGCGCGCAATCCGGTGGATTTTGGTGCTCGCGGTCGTCGCTGCTGCCGGCTATTTCGTCTGGCAGCGATATTACGGCCCTGAGGCTGTCGCCAAAACTGAAAACGCCCAGAAAGCGGCTTCGCGCCGGCCCGCCATTCCCGTCAGCGTCGCCCAGGTGGAAAAGGCAGACTTCCCGGTCTACCTGATCGGCCTTGGCACGGTTCAAGCCTTCAACACCGTCCTTGTCCGGACCCGAGTCGACGGCCAGATCGACAAGATCGCCTTCAAAGAAGGCCAGACCGTCAACCAAGGTGATCTTCTGGCCGAGATCGACCCGCGGCCTTACCAGGCGGCGCTGGACCAGGCCAAGGCCAAGAAAGTGCAGGACGAGGCCAACCTCGCCAACGCCAATCTCGACCTGCAGCGCTACACCAAGCTCGGCGAGTTCGCCACGCGGCAGCAGACCGACACCCAGCGCTCCACGGTCGCCCAATTGGCCGCGCAGATCGCAGCCGACGAAGCGGCCATCTCGAATGCCCAGACCCAGCTCGACTACACCCAGATCAAATCGCCGATCCCGGGCGTGGTCGGCCTGCGTCAGGTCGACATCGGCAATATCGTCAACGCTTCGGCCCAGACGGGCATCGTGACGGTGACGCAAATCGAGCCGATCACAGTCATTTTCACCGCGCCGGAAGGCCAGCTTCCCTATATAAGTGAGGCTCAGGCGGTCAGCCCGCTCAAGACCATCGCGATCACGACTGATGGCAAGAAACCGTTGGCGGAAGGCAAGCTTTCGGTAATCAACAATCAGGTCGATACCACCAGCGGAACTATTCGACTGAAGGCGGTGTTCGACAACAAGGACCATGCGTTGTGGCCGGGCCAATCGGTATCGACCCGGCTTCTGGTGAAGACGCTGAAGGATGCAACCGTCGTCCCCGATGACGCGATTCAGCACGGAACCGACGGTCTTTATGCCTACGCGGTTTCGACGGACAACAAGGCGGAGTTGCGCAAGGTGAAGGTCAGCCAGTCCATCGACGGGCGCACCGTGGTGGATGAAGGGCTCAAGCCGGGCGAACGGGTGATTACCGGCGGACAATTCAAGGTCCAGCCCGGTTCGCCGGTCACGACGGCGGTGGCGAGCTCGGATACGGCGCAAGACAAGGTCAAACCGGAATGACGAGCCAAACCGGCGTCAAAGGCGAAGGGATCTCGGCACCCTTTATCCGCTTTCCGATTGGCACCTCGCTGCTGATGGCCGGTATCCTGTTCGTCGGTCTCGTCGCCTACCCGCAATTGCCGGTCGCGCCACTCCCTCAGGTCGACTTCCCGACCATCCAGATCACGGCGACGCTGCCGGGCGCCAGTCCCGAGACCATGGCCTCATCGGTGGCGCAGCCGCTGGAGCGACAGTTCGCGCAGATTCCGGGCATCGCCCAGATGACCTCGACGAGCTATCTCGGTACCGCCGCGGTCACCATCCAGTTCGATCTCAACCGTTCGATCGACGGCGCTGCCAACGACGTGCAGGGCGCGATCAATGCGGCCTCGGGCCAGTTGCCGAAAAATCTGCCGACGCCGCCGACCTATCGCAAGGTCAATCCGGCGGACTCACCGATCCTGCTGCTATCGGCAACATCGGACGCGCTGCCGCTGACCACGGTGAGCGACATGGTCGACGTGCAGCTCGGCCAGCAGATCAGCCAGATTTCCGGCGTCGCCCAAGTCACGATCGGCGGCCAGCTCAAGCCGGCCATCCGCGTCCAGGTCGATCCGGCCAAGCTCGTCGCCAAGGGCCTGTCGCTGGAAGACATCCGCAATCAGATCACGCTCACCACGGTGGACGCGCCGAAAGGCAATGTCGACGGCACGACGAGGGCCTATACGATCTACGCGAACGACCAGCTGCTGGATGCCGACAAGTGGAACGATGTCGTCATCGCCTATCGCAATGGCGGTCCGTTGCGGATTCGCGACATCGGGCAGGCGATTGCCGGACCAGAAGACGCCAAGCAGGCGGCTTGGGCCGACGGCAAGCGCGGCGTGTTCCTGGTGATCTACAAGCAGCCGGGCGCCAACGTCATCGACACCGTCGACAAGATCAAAGCCCTACTGCCGCGGCTCGTGGCCGCGATTCCGCCGGCCATCAAGGTCGAAATCCTCAGCGATCGCACCCAGACCATTCGCGCTGCCGTCTCCGATGTCCAGTTCACCCTGATGCTGACCATCTTACTCGTGGTGATGGTCATCTTCGTTTTCCTGCGCAGCTTCTGGGCGACCGTGATCCCGGCGATCACCGTGCCATTGGCGCTGCTGGGGGCCTGCGCGCTGATGTGGGTGTTCGGCTATACCCTCGATAACCTGTCGCTGATGGCGCTCACCATCGCGGTGGGCTTCGTGGTCGACGACGCCATCGTCATGCTCGAGAACATCTCGCGCTATATCGAGGAAGGCGAGAGGCCGCTTGCCGCCGCCTTCAAGGGCGCCGGCGAAATCGGCTTCACCATCGTCTCGATCAGCGTGTCGCTGGTCGCGGTGCTGATTCCGCTGCTGCTGATGGGCGGCATCATCGGCCGCCTGTTCCGCGAATTCGCAGTCGTGCTGGCGATGACCATCTTCGTCTCGATGATCGTCTCGCTGACGCTGACGCCGATGATGGCTTCGCGCTTCCTGCGCTCCCATCATGATACCCACCACGGCAGGCTCTATCAATTGAGCGAGCGCGGCTTCGAGGCGATGCTGCGCGCCTATGAGCGCACGCTCGATCTCGCGCTGAGCTGGAAGCGCACCACGCTGTTGATCTTCTTCGCTACACTCGGCCTGTCACTTTACCTGTTCGTGGTGATCCCGAAAGGATTCTTCCCGCAGCAGGACAACGGCCTGATCACCGCGACCTCCGAAGCATCCCAGGATATTTCCTTCGAGGCGATGAAGGCCAAGCAGGAAGCCCTGAGCGCGATCGTGATGCAGGACCCGGATGTCGCGACCGTCGCGATGGCGATCGGCGGCAACGGACGCGCCGGCAACAATGGCAGCCTCTTCATCACGCTGAAGCCGCGCGAGGAGCGTGAGACTTCGGCACAGCAGATCATTGCGCGGCTGCGTCCGAAGCTCGCCAAGGTCCAGGGCGCCAACCTCTACATGCAGGCGGCGCAGGACGTGCGTCTTGGCGGGCGGCCCACCCGCACCCAGTTCGAATTCACGCTGCAGGATCCCAATCTGGACGAATTGAACCAGTGGGCGCCGAAGATCCTGGCCAAGATGCAGACGCTGCCCGAGCTGCGCGACGTGGCCACCGACCAGCAGACCCAGGGCACCACGCTGCAGCTCAAGATCGATCGCGATACCGCCTCGCGCTACGGCATCACGGCACAGTTGATCGACGACACGCTGTATGACGCCTTCGGCCAGCGTCAGGTCACGCAGTATTTCACCCAGCTCAACTCCTATCACGTGATCGAGGAGATCCTGCCCGAGCTGCAGGGCAAGCTCGATACGCTGGACAAGATCTACATCAAGTCGCCGACCACGGGCGACCAGGTGCCGCTCTCGACCTTCGCGACCTGGACCAGCGTCCCGGTCCGTCCGCTCTCGATCAGCCACCAGGGCCAATTCCCGGCGATCACCATCAGCTTCAACCTTGCGCAGGGCGTGGCGCTGGGACAGGCGACGGACGCCGTGCAGAAGGCGATGACCGAGCTCGGCGCGCCGCCGACGCTCAATTCGAGCTTCCAGGGCACCGCGCAGGCGTTCCAGCAATCGCTCGGCACGGTGCCGCTCCTGATCCTGGCGGCGCTGGTCGTGGTCTATCTGATCCTCGGCATCCTCTACGAGAGCTATATCCACCCGATCACCATCCTCTCCACGCTGCCGTCGGCCGGCGTCGGCGCGCTCGCGATCCTGATGGCGTTCGGCTATGACTTCAGCCTGATCGCGCTGATCGGCATCATCCTGTTGATCGGCATCGTCAAGAAGAACGGCATCATGATGGTCGACTTCGCGATCGCGGCCGAGCGCGACCAGCACCTGACGCCGGAGCAGTCGATCCGGCAGGCCGCCCTGCTCCGCTTCCGTCCGATCATGATGACGACGATGGCGGCCATGCTCGGCGGCGTGCCCCTGATGCTCGGCACCGGCACCGGATCGGAAATCCGCCAGCCGCTCGGCTATTCCATGGTCGGCGGCCTCATCGTCAGCCAGGCGCTGACCTTGTTCACGACGCCGGTGATCTATCTCTATCTCGACAAGCTCTCCAACGCGTTCGCCGCCTGGGGCCGCTCCAAGGCCGACGATGCGCGCGACGGTGGCGAGCGTGCGGTCAAGGAAGCCGCCGAGTGACTTGACTTTGATCTGCTGCCGGCCCATCGGAAGGGCGATCGTTTCGGAGCCGGTCTTGTGAAGATCATCGGAAAGCTCGCTGTTCTTGCTGCTGCCATCGTGCTGGGCTGGGTAGGCCAGGTTGCCGCGCAGGCACCGAAAGGCAAGGCCGCGCCGCCGGCCCCCGCGCCGCAAGCCCAGAGCGCCCCGGCACAGCCGGCCGATGCCAACGCCCCGCCGCAGCCCGGCTGGGTCGCGCGCTGCGCCTCCGTCAGCCGCGATGCGCCGCTGGAATGCGCGGTCGAGGAAACCGCAGTCCTCACCAAGACCGGGCAGCTGATCGTGCTGGTCAACATCCGCGTCACCAGCGACACCCGCACGCCGGTCGCGCTGGTGCAGCTGCCGCTCGGGCTCAATTTGCCGGCCGGCGCCCGGCTGCAGGTCGACGACGGCAAGAGCGTCGATCTGCAGATCCAGACCTGCGAGAACCGCGGCTGCTATGCCAACCTGCCGATCGCGCCCGACATGCTGGCGGCGATGCGCGCGGGCAAGCTGCTCAAGGTGTCGTTCCAAAACCTCTCCAAGGACCCGATCACCATCCCGCTGCCGCTGACCGATTTCGCGCCGGCCTACGACAAGATCAAGTAGCCTCACGTTTCAATCACGCGCTTCCCAGATACGCCTTTTGCACCTGCGGGTCCTGTGCCAGCGCTGCGGCCGTGCCGGACAGCACGCTTTTTCCGACCTGAAGCACGGTCGCGAAATCGGAGACTTCCAGCGCGAGTTCGATCGACTGCTCGGCGAGCAGGATGGTGAGCCCCTCGCGATGCAGCCGGCCGAACGTTTCGTACATCGACTCCACCACGGCGGGCGCCAAGCCCAGCGACGGCTCGTCCAGCATCAAAAGTTTCGGGTCGCTCATCA
>JAFAUV010000410.1 GCA_019243075.1 Bradyrhizobium sp. | reverse complement strand
CCGGCCGCAGCGCCACGTCCCGAACTCGATCGCCACCATTCATCGGCTGTTGGCCGTCACGATCGCAGCGACCCTGCAACGATGCCCATGTTGCAACCGTCGCATGCCGCTAAACCAGCGGCGAAATTTGTGACCCAGTAGTATTAGCGAAGCGTAATCCGCCGTGGGCATCTGGAAAAGATGGCGGATTACGCTGCGCTAATCTAATCCGCCCTACGGATCGAGTTACTCCGCCGCCTGGCGCTTGCCGCCCGACAGCATCGCCTCGAACCGCTCGCGGATGATCGCCTCGGCATCGCGGACGATGCGCGAGACGAGCTCGGCGCAGGAGGGAATGTCGTGGATCAGGCCCTGCACCTGGCCGGCCGACCAGATGCCTTCATCGGCATCGCCTGACGCATAGACCATCTTGCCGCGCGCGCCGGCGACGAGCTCGCGGATGTCCTCGAACTTGGCGCCCTCCTTCTCCATCGCGACGACCTTGGTCGAAACCACGTTCCTGGCGACACGCGAGGTATTGCGCATGGTGCGGAAGATCAGCTCGGTCTCGCGCTCGTCATTGGCGACGATGCGCTCCTTGATGAGCTGGTGGATCGGGCTTTCCTTGGTAGCCATGAAGCGCGTGCCCATGTTGATGCCCTCGGCGCCGAGCGCGAGCGCGGCGACGAGACCGCGGCCATCGCCGAAACCGCCGGAGGCGATCATCGGAATCTTCACCTTGTCGGCCGCGGTCGGGATCAGGATGAGGCCGGGCGTGTCGTCCTCGCCGGGATGGCCGGCGCATTCAAAGCCGTCGATCGAGATCGCGTCCACGCCCATGCGCTCCGCCGAGAGCGCGTGGCGGACGCTGGTGCATTTGTGCACGATCTTGATGCCGTGCTTCCTAAACTCGGTGACATGCTCCTGCGGCTTGTTGCCGGCGGTCTCGACGATCTTGATGCCGCTCTCGATGATGGCCTGGCGGTACTCCGCGTAGGGCGGCGGCTTGATCGCGGGGAGGATGGTCAGGTTCACGCCGAACGGCTTCTCGGTCATGCTCCGGCAGCGGGCGATCTCCTTGACGAGATCTTCCGGCGTCGGCTGGGTCAGCGCGGTGATGAAGCCGAGCGCGCCGGCGTTCGCCACGGCGGCGACCAATTCGGCCCGGCCGACCCATTGCATGCCGCCCTGCACGATCGGATGTTCGACGCCGACCAGTTCGGTGAAACGTGTTTTGATCATCCTGCCCTCTGTTTCCGCTGCTTTTTCGTTTCGCGGACAAAGCCGCGCGACATTTTTAGATTTTCGAGCGGAAGGATGCCGTTCGGGCCGGCAAAAGTCCACCGGGCAGGCGGGAAGCGGCCCCATGCGGAAATCAGGGGGGCGTATCGGCGCAATTCCGCGCTCTCGGCCGCGAGCCGGCCGCTGTTGCCGAAACGAGTGCCTCGATGGCCCTGGCAAGAGGGGGAAGCGGAGCGGCGCCCTCTTGCACCAACAGCGCCTTCGGTCAGGCGGTCTTGACGTCGCGCGCCTTGGCCTGCTCGGCGGCGATGGGCTCGTGGCCCAGGATGAAGGCGCGCCGCAGCGGCTTGATCACGAACATCGCCATCAGCGCCGCGGTGGCATTGAGCGCGACTGCGATCACGAATACCGCCTGCCAGCCATAATGGGCCGACACCAGGCTCGCGAGCGGCACCAGCAGCGACGCCGTCCCCTTGGCGGTGTAGAGCATGCCGTTATTGGTGGTGGCGAACTTCGCGCCGAACGTGTCACCAGAGGTGGCCGGGAACAGGCTGTAGATTTCGCCGAACACGCCGAAATAGACCGCGCTCGCGAGCACGAACACGATGGGCACATGGCCGTAGGTCGACAGCGTCAAGAGCATGAGCGCCGCGGTACCGAACGCGATGAACATCGTGAGTTCGCGGCCGATCGTGTCGGACACCCAGCCGAAGAACGGGCGGCCGAAACCATCGAAGATGCGATCGAGCGAGATCGCAAAGGTCAGTGCCGCCATCTGGAAGCCGGCAAGCGTCGCGGGCTCGTTGGCGATCTTGAAGTCGTGCGCGATCGGCGCGATCTGCGCCGCTGCCATCAGGCCGCCGGACGCGACCATCACGAACACCAGATACATGATCCAGAAGATCGGCGTACGCAGCACCTGCGGCGGGGTGAAATCGACCTTGGTCTGCGGCAAATGGAGCTGCTTCCTCTTGATCGGCAGCGCAATCCTCGGCGGGTGCAGGAAGATCGCGAGAATGAAAACCACCAATCCCTGGCCCAGTCCGAAATCGAAGAACGCGCTCTGGTAACCGCTCGAAGCGATCATGCCGGCGATCGGCACCACCGTGAGCGCCGCGCCGGCGCCGAATCCCGCGGCCGTGCAGCCTGCCGCCAGGCCGCGGTGATCGGGAAACCACTTCAGCGCATTGCCGACGCAGGTGCCGTATACCGAGCCGGCGCCGATGCCGCCGACGATGGCGGCGGCATAGAGCAGCACGAGCGAGTTGGCGCAGGAGTCGAGCACCCAGGCGAGCGCGATCATGACGCCGCCGAACATGATGACGACGCGCGGCCCGTATTTGTCGACGAACCAGGCCTCGATCGGCACCAGCCAGGTCTCGGTCACGACGAACAGCGTGAAGGCCAGCTGAATCGCCGCGCGGCCCCAGTGGAATTTCGCATCGATCGGATCGACGAACAGCGTCCAGCCATATTGCAGGTTCGCGATCATCGCCATGCAGACGATGCCGATCGCGAGCTGCATCCAGCGGAAGTA
>JAFAUV010000442.1 GCA_019243075.1 Bradyrhizobium sp. | reverse complement strand
TCGCAGGCCTGGACCCGCGCCACGCCGGGCGGCGCCAAGACCGGCGGCGGCTTTCTCACCATCGAGAACAAGGGCACGTCGCCCGACAAGCTGATCGGCGCCAGCGCCGAGGGCGCCGGCAAAGTCGAGGTGCACGAGATGGCGATGAGTGACGGCGTCATGAAGATGCGCCCGGTCGAGGGCGGCCTCGCCATCGATCCCGGCAAGACCGTCAAGCTCGGACCCGGCGGCTTTCACCTGATGATGATGGATCTGAAGAAACCGCTGAAGCAGGGCGATAAGATGCCGGTGACGCTGGAATTCGAGAAGGCCGGCAAGGTCGCTGTCACCCTCGATGTGGAGGGCGTCGGTGCCCCCGGGCCGGCTGCCGGCGGCGGAATGGACATGAAGAAGATGGATCATTCCGGCATGAAGATGTGAGGCAGGGATGATCATCCGTCTCTCGATCCTGATCGCTGCGACGTTCGCGGCAGCGCCGGCCGGCGCGCATGTCACGCTGGAAGAAAAGCAGGCCGCGATCGGCGCTGACTACAGAGCGGTGTTCATCGTGCCGCATGGCTGCGCGGGCTCGGCGACAACAAAGCTGCGCGTGCAGATTCCCGAAGGCGTGATCGCGACCGAGGCCAAACCGGTCGACGGCTGGACCGTCGATACCGTCAAGGGCAAATACGCCGCCGATTACGACGTCAGGGGTGCCAAGGTTTCCGAAGGGATCAAGGAGGTCGCGTGGAGCGGCGGCAAGCTGCCCGACAAGACCCGCCAGGATTTCGTGATCCAGACCTATCTCACCGAAGCTCTCAAGCCGAAC
Source organism: Bradyrhizobium sp. (assembly GCA_019243075.1). GTDB lineage: Bacteria > Pseudomonadota > Alphaproteobacteria > Rhizobiales > Xanthobacteraceae > Bradyrhizobium. The sequence goes on along the minus strand of JAFAUV010000442.1, from coordinate 2,290 downwards.
ACCACGCTTTATTTCCCCGTCGTGCAGGAATGCGAGCAGGGCGTGAGCCGCTGGATCGAGATTCCGCCCGATGGCGCGCCCCATTCGCATGAGAGCAAATGGCCGGCGCCCGGCGTGAGGCTGACAAGGCCCTGATGCGCCTGTTTGCGTTCGCTGCGGCGCTGTTGCTGCTGGTCGGCTGTGCAGGCGAGGCATCGGCGCATGCCTCGCTCGCCTTCTCCGAGCCGCGCGACGGCGTTGTGCTGACGCAGGCGCCGAAGACGGTACAGCTGCGCTTCAACGAGAGCGTGACGGCCGGTGCCGTCAGTCTCATCGACGCCTCCGGAAAACTGCGCTCCGACGCGATCGTCGAGGCCGGGGGTGAGACGATCAAGATCACGCCGCCGCTCGATCTGCCACAGGGAACGCAGATCGTCAGCTACCGCGTGATCTCCGCGGATGGCCACCCCGTGGCCGGATCGATCACCTTTTCCATCGGCCAGCCCACCGCAAACCGGCCACCGCCGCAGAGCCGCGCCGGCATCGAAGGCCTGATCTGGCTCACCCGGGTCGGGCTCTATCTCGGCCTGTTCGCCGGGATCGGCGGCGTGTTCTTTGTCAACTGGATCGCGCGGGAGCGGGCGGCTTCGCGCGTGATCCTTGTTGCGCTGGTCGTCGGCATCATCAGTGCGGTCGCCTCGCTCGGCCTTCAAGGCCTTGATCTCTTGGGCCTGCCGCTATCCGGCGCGTTCGCCAGCGCGCCCTGGAAGATCGCGCTCGGAACGAGCCTCGGACCCGCGCTGTTGCTCGCCATCACGGCCCTGCTCGCCGGCGTCGCCGCGTCCTGGGTTGTCCCACGGCTTTCCCGCGCCCTGTCGGCGCTGGCGCTGGTAGGGGTCGGCCTCTCATTGGCGGCAAGCGGGCACGCCGCAACGGCGCCGCCGGAGTCGCTGACGCGGCCGGCCATGTTCCTTCACGGAACGGCCGTGGCATTCTGGCTCGGCGCATTGCTGCCGCTGCTCGCAAGCCTGCGGGGACCGCAAGCGGCACTGCCGGTCGTGAAGCGGTTTTCGCTTGCGGCGATCCCTGTTGTCGGCGTCCTTGCGCTGACAGGGCTTGGGCTGGCGACCATCCAGCTCGACAGCGTCGCTGCGCTCGTGACCACCAAATATGGCATCATCCTCTCGATCAAACTCGCGCTGGTGGCGGCGCTTCTTGGGCTCGCGGCACTGAACCGCTTCCGACTGACGCCGGCGCTGGCCGCCGCCGAGACCGCCACGACGCCGTTGGCGCGATCGATCCTGCTGGAATGCGCCCTGGCGGCCGGGATTCTCGGCGTGGTCGCTGGTTGGCGCTTTACCCCGCCGCCACGCTCGCTCATTGCCGATGCTCCGCTCGCGGTGCATATCCACAGCGACAAGGCGATGTTCCAGGTACTGGTCTCGCCCGGCAGGGTGGGCCTCGACGATTTCGTCCTGCAGCTCATGAAGTTCGATGGCGCCTTGCTTGGCGCAAAGGAGGCGACGCTGACGCTGAGCCTGCCCGAACGCGGCATCGAGGAAATCGAGCGCCAGGGCACGCTGGAGCCGGATGGTTTCTGGCATGTCCACGCGGTGCCGCTCGCGATAGCCGGCCGCTGGCACATGCGGATCGATGCGCTGGTGACCGATTTCGAGAAAATCACCCTGGAGGATGATCTCGACGTCGCGACCCAGTGAGCCGGCGCGGATCGCCGCCAATCGCGAAAAATCCGCCGGGATAGCGGCTTTTCTTGCTTCCACCCTTGTATTTTCGCCTTCGATCCGCTTTCAGTGCGTTTCCTCATTTTCGAATCTCCGAGCAAGGCCATGCGATTATCCCGCTTCTTTCTGCCCATCCTGAAGGAGAATCCGAAGGAAGCCGAGATCGTGTCGCACCGCTTGATGCTGCGCGCCGGCATGATGCGGCAGGAGGCGGCCGGCATCTATGCCTGGTTGCCGCTCGGCTTTCGCGTGCTGAAGAAGATCGAGCAGATCGTGCGCGAGGAGCAGGACCGCACCGGCGCGCTCGAACTGTTGATGCCGACGCTGCAGCTTGCCGATCTCTGGCGCGAGAGCGGCCGCTATGACGCCTACGGCCCGGAGATGCTGCGCATCGCCGACCGCCACAAGCGCGAGCTGTTGTACGTTCCGACCAACGAGGAAATGATCACCGAGATCTTCCGTGCCTATGTGAAGTCCTACAAAAACCTGCCGCTCAATCTGTACCACATCCAGTGGAAATTCCGGGACGAGCAGCGGCCGCGCTTCGGCGTGATGCGCGGGCGCGAATT
>JAFAUV010000074.1 GCA_019243075.1 Bradyrhizobium sp. | reverse complement strand
TTAAGCGCGCTCGTTCCGCCGCGGCACCAACGCGCCGCCCCGAGCCCAGACATCACCTCGCGCGCTGACTATGCCGTGGTTTGATCCGCGCAACTCGCCCGGCGTTGGCGACCGGCGAAAATCTTCGAGGGCGAAGCGGTCATGAAGCGGGAATACCGGAGAGAAGCCCGATTGTGGCCGCACTTTGCGGCAATCTCAACCCATTCGCTCCTATTGAGTCGTCCCCCGTCGCCCCGGTTCGGCCTCCGGGCGGGGCCTTGTCGACAGCCGGTTGGGCGAAACTCGCGCTTGATTCGCTGGGGGAAGACGAAATGTTTGACTTTCAGGATCTGTTCCAGTGGGACCGTTTCATCACGCCCACCATCATCAAGACGTTCTACTGGCTCGTCATTGCACTGATCTGCCTGCTCGGCCTTTCCGGCATCTTTTCCGGGCTCGCCGCCATGGCGATCAGCCCGTTCGGCGGTTTCCTGGTCCTGCTCTATTCGATCGCCAGCGTCATCGTCGGCATCGTGTTCTCACGCATCGTTGCGGAGTTCGTCCTGATCGTGTTCCGCATCAACGAGCACCTCGGCGCAATCCGCGACCAGGGCGGAATGCGCTAATTCGCGAAGCGGAAATGCATGACGTCGCCATCGGCGACGACATACTCCTTGCCTTCCAGGCGCAGCTTGCCGGCGTCGCGCGCGCCGGTCTCGCCGTTGAGGGCGACGTAATCGGCATAGGCGATCGTCTCGGCGCGAATAAATCCCTTTTCGAAATCGGTGTGGATCACGCCGGCCGCAGCCGGCGCCTTGGTGCCGCGATGGATGGTCCAGGCGCGCGCTTCCTTCGGGCCGGCGGTGAAATAGGTGATGAGGTCGAGAAGCTGGTAGCCGGCGCGAATCAGCCGGTCGAGACCTGCCTCTTCGAGGCCCAGCGTGTCCAGAAACTCCTTGCGCTCCTCGCGCGAGAGCGTCGCGATCTCGGACTCGATCTTGGCCGAGATCACGACGGCCACCGCGCCCTCCTCTTTGGCGCGCTCGAACACCTGCCTGGAAAAATTGTTGCCGTCCTTTGCCGACCCTTCCTCGACGTTGCAGACATAGAGCACGGGCTTTGAGGTCAGAAGTCCGAGCATGCCGAAGGAGCGCTCCTCTTCCGGCTTGCGCTCGACGAAACGAGCCGGCTTGCCGTCGCGCAGCAGGACCAGCGCGCGGTTGACGAGATCGAGCTGCTCCTTGGCTTCCTTGTCGTTGCCCTTGGCCTTCTTGGTGAGAGTGTCGACGCGCTTCTCCAGACTCTCGAGATCGGCCAGCATGAGCTCGGTCTCGATGGTTTCGATATCGGCGATCGGCGCGATCTTGCCCTCGACATGGGTGATATCGGAATCTTCAAAACAGCGCACCACATGCGCGATGGCATCGACCTCGCGGATATTGGCGAGGAACTGGTTGCCGAGCCCCTCGCCCTTGGATGCGCCGCGCACGAGGCCTGCGATATCGACAAAGGTGAGCCGGGTCGGAATGATCTGCGCGGATTTCGCGATGGCCGAGAGCTTGTCCAGCCTCGGATCGGGCACGGCGACCTCGCCGACATTCGGCTCGATGGTGCAGAACGGATAATTCGCGGCCTGTGCCGCCGCGGTTTCGGTCAGCGCATTGAACAAGGTCGATTTGCCGACATTGGGCAACCCGACGATACCGCATTTGAATCCCATCGTGCTTTCCAATCCTCGCGGTTGCCGCCTGGGCCAAGACTTCGGCACGCAAGCGGGCCCGGCGATGGCGAACCTCTATTCGGCGTCCGTTTCCCTGACGTCGAAAAATCCCTTCCCCTGCATCGCCAGATGCACCCTGTTCTGGAACGTCGAGTCGTGGCCGGTTGCAAGCTGACCGGCATTGTCAGCGACGGCCTCGCACAGGGCGGCGACCCACGCATCGTCGGTCCTGGCGAAATCGGACAGGACGTGGTGATGCACCAGTTCCTTGACACCGGGGTGACCGATGCCGAGCCGCACCCGGCGATAGTCGTTGCCGATATGCGAGGAGATCGAGCGCAGCCCGTTGTGACCGGCAATGCCGCCGCCGATCTTGACCCGCACCTTGCCCGGCGGCAGCTCGAGCTCGTCCTGGAACACCGTGACCGCGCCCATGCCGAGCTTGAAGAAGTTCGCAGCCTCCTGCACGGCGCGGCCGGAATCGTTCATGTAGGTCGTGGGCTTGAGCAGGATCACGCGCTCGCGCTCCAGCGTGCCTTCCGAGGTCTCGCCCTGAAAGCGGCGGCGCCATGGCGCGAAACCATGACGCCGTGCAATTTCATTGACGGCCATGAAGCCGACATTGTGCCGGTTGCGCGCATATTTCGCGCCGGGATTGCCGAGACCGACAAAGAGCAGCATGACGCGGCATCCCGCGCGGGAAGATGGTTACTTCTTCTTGTCGCCGCCGCCACCCGCGGGCGCCTTCGCCGCTGCCGGGGCCGCGCTGCCCGCCGCAGGCGCGGCCGGAGCCGCAGCCCCCGCCGCGGGAGCAGTAGCCGCACCGGCCGCCGGAGCCGCGGCACCTGCCGCCGCACCTGCCGCGGCCGCAGCCGCCGCCTTTTGCTCTTCGGCATAACCCGACGGCGGCACGATGGTGACCAGCGTGAGATCCTCGCGCAACGCACGCACCCCCTTGGGCAGCGTGATGTCGGACAGATGCAGCGAGTGGCCGATTTCGAGCGTGCCGACGTCGGCCTCGATATATTGCGGGATGTTGTCGACCGCGCATTCGAGCTCGATCGTGTGAGTGACGATGTTGACCGTTCCGCCGCGCTTCACGCCGGGCGAGGATTCCGCCTTCTCGACATGCAAGGGCACGCTGATGCGGATGGTCGCGCCTTCGCCGAGCCGCATGAAATCGACATGGATCGGGAAGTCCTTCACCGGATCGAGATGGAAGTCGCGCGGAATCACGCGGTGCTTCTTGCCGTCCAGATCAATGTCGTAAATCGTGGTCAGGAAGCGGCCGGCCAGGATGCGCTGGCGCAATTCCTTGTCTTCCACCGAGATCGGCAGCGGGGGCTGGTTGTTGCCATAGATCACTCCGGGAACTTTCCCGGCGCGACGCTCTGCCCGTGCGGCCCCCTTGCCGACTGACGGACGCGCGGTCGCCTTCAATTCCTTGACGG
>JAFAUV010000302.1 GCA_019243075.1 Bradyrhizobium sp. | reverse complement strand
TGATGAGCTGGCCGTCGGCGTCGAATATCGTGACGTCGCCGACATAGGACAGCACGCTGATCGCGGACTTCAGCATCTGGTGTGCCTCGACCGTGGACATCTTCGCCCGGAACTCCTGGGGCGAGGCCATTTCGGAGGTCCTGATCTGGGCGATCACGTCGTTGGCGATGATCTCGGCGTCCTCGAACTGCTGATCGAAGTGCCGTGTCATCAACAGCACGGAATTTCCGAGCTCGCGCTCGCTGTTGGCCATCGCCCGCTCGCGGAACTCGTCGGCCATCATCACGGTGCCCAGCGTGATGGCGACGACCAGCGCGCAGCCGCAGATGATCAGCCATGTGATCGGGTCGCGGCCGCGTCCGACCGCCAACCGCCGCAGCGCGGCTGCGGTGACTTGCGACGTTTTGCCCCGAATGCTGGCAATCAGTTGGCGCATTCCCCACTCCGACGGAGGAATGCATACATCGCAGAAATGGCATAACGCGTTAGGAAATCAGGTTACTTTCGATTTAATCGTTGTCGGCGCGAACCGCCTGTCCGAGACTGCGGCGCAGCATCGGCTGCCGGCAACAGCCCCGCGCGCAACCCGGTTAACCGCTGCTTAACTCAGCGCCGATAGCGATTGCCGCGCGCATTTGCGTAGCGGGTTTCCTGGGGCGGCCGGCTCGCCACCCCGGCACGCGCGTCACTGGCAAGGGGCGTGGCCGGCTTCAGTTCCTCGAGGAAAATCGGCCCCGAAAAATAATAGCCTTGCGCGTATCGGATGCGGGTTGCGGCCTGCAGATAGGCAAGCTCCTCGTGGGATTCGAGGCCTTCGGCGATCACGGTCATGCCGAGCGCCTCGCTCAGGGATTCGATGGCGCGCAGGATGCCCTGGCTGCGCGGGCGCTTGTGAATGTCGGTGATGAAGGAACGGTCGATCTTGATCTCGTCGGCGGTGATGTCGGCGAGAGCCGACAGCGACGAATAGCCGATACCGAAATCGTCGATGGAGATGCCGACTCCGAGCTTGCGGAAGATCGGCAGGATCTCGTCCTGGAAATGGGTCTTGGCGACGAAGGCATCCTCCGTCACTTCGATCATGAAGCGCGTCGGAAAACCGGTCGCCTCCAGCGCGCGAGCAAAGGACTGCATGAATTCGGGATTGCCCGCCTGCTTGGCGGCGACATTGATGCTGATCGTGGTGTCGGGACCGAAGGTCGCGTTGATCCGGTCGATCGATTTCACGATCTCCGCCAGCACCAGATGGGTCAACTCGTCGATCAGCCCGAGCTCGACGGCGAGGTTGATGAAAGTGCCGGGGGCCTGGATCACGCCCTCATGGTCGCGCAGCCGCACCAGCGCCTCGATGCCCTTGATCTCCCGGGTGCGGATGTCGACCTTGGCCTGGAAGGCGCAGCAGAACCGTTTCTCCAGGATGGCCAGCCGCAGCGACTGCTCGACCTTCATTCGCGCCTGCGCCTCGTGCTCCATCCCGGCATCGAAAAACTCGGCCGCGCCCTTGCCGTCGTTCTTGACGCGGTACATGGCAAGGTCTGCGCAATGGCGCAGCACGTCATAGCTTTGGCCATGGTCCGGACAGAGGCTCACCCCGATCGATGTCGAGGCGAAGATTTCCGAACCATCGATGAAAAACGGCGCGCTCAGGCGATCGAGCAGCGATTTGAGAAACTCCGCAACCTCCTCCCGGCTTTGGATCGGGCTCAAGAGCAGGAGGAATTCGTCGCCGGAAATCCGCGATAGCATGTCGCAGTCGCGAAGCTCACGGCAGAGCCGCCTGGCAAGCTCGACCAGCAGCGCATCGCCTACGGCGTGACCGTAATAGTCGTTGATGTGCTTGAAATTGTCTATGTCGAGAAAGGCGAGCGCGAATTTCTCACCTCCGCCCCCGCCTTCACCTTCCCGCCGCAACAGGGCGTTGGCACGATGCTCGATCACCCGCCGCGACGGCAGCTCGGTCAGTTCGTCGTAATAGGCGGAACGGAAAAGCTGGTCCTCGAACGCCTTTTGTTCGCTGATGTCGGCGGAGCTTGAAATCAGAAGGTCGCGGTCGCCGATGCGCACCGGCCGATGGCTGGTCAGCAATACCTGCCTCGCCCTGCCGTCGTCTTGGCATTCTTCCGCGACGGCAGGCCGGCCCGCGCGCAGCATTTCGCAGCCGGCCTCGCGCCGCTGCTCCAGTCGTGGCGAGCGGGCTGGCACAGCACCGTCCGCCATCCCGAGTTGAGCCGCGGCCGCGTCATTGACGATCAGGAACTGGCCCTGCGCGTCCTGAACGGTGACGCCGGCTGGTAGCAATCTCAGCACGTCACGCAGCAGTTCGAGGTCGGTCTCGGCCGAGCGAGAATGATCGGCCACGGCTTCGAACGGCGGCTCGCTGGCGACATGGCGTTGCATGGCCGCGGATTGTGCTGACTGCCCTCTTAGTTTTGGTTAAGCCGTCCGCATAAAGGCGGACTGCCTTGTCCAGCTTTCGCGCCTGGCAAATTTCGTCAGGAGGGGTCGTTAACAGAGTGTCAACGCGTCGATATTGCCGATCCGCGCGCCTGTTTTCGTTCCGGCACTTCGGCTTTCAACCCCGCGTTTTCAGCTTTTCGGCACGCGGCATTGCATCGTGCAATGAACGCCGCTCTTGAGGAAGCTGATCTCGGTTTTGCCGTCGAACGGCGCCAGCGCGGATTTCAGCAACTTGGTGCCAAAGCCGGCCGCGCCGACCTGCTCGACCGCAGGGCCCTCGGTTTCGTCCCAGATCACGTTCAGCCGATCATCCGACAAGGTCCAAGACACCTGCAACAGGCCGCGCGCGGAGGAAAATGCACCATATTTGGCGGCGTTGGTGGCCAGCTCGTGGAAGATCAGCGCCAGGCTGACCGCGAGCTTCGCCGGCAGGAACAGCGGTTCTCCGTTCAGGTTGAAGCGGACGTGGCCGTAGGGACCCAGCTCGGAGAGCAGGAGATCTCGGATATCGCAACCGGACCCGTCGACCCGTGCGATCAGGTCGTCGGTGGCGGCCAGCGCCCGCAGCCGGTGGTCGACGCTGCTCCAGATCTGCGGCTCCTTGTCGAGTACCTGATGGAGCACCGCGTGGATGACCGACAATTTGTTCTTCAGCCGATGCTGCAGCTCATCAACGACCAGCCTGCGGTAGGCCTCCTCCTCGATCAGCCGTTTGGCGATCTGACGCTGCTGGGCCGCGATCGAGCGGTAATGCTCGATACCCCAGATGGTGAGGCCGCTCACCCCCCAAAAAATGAGGAGCAGCGCGATCCGCGCGAAATCGGCCGAGCTCGCGCCGAAATTGACGCCGACGCCGAGCGCGCCGCCCAACAGCGCAGTCAGAATGCCGATCTGCGCGCCGCCGACCGCGGTCGCGAAGAACACGGCGGGAATATAGGGGGTGAAGAAAACGTCGGGCCGGATCAGCGCCAGGCTCCAGCGCGCGAGCGTGGCAAGGGCGAGGCAAAGGAGCGCAAATCCGACGCCAAGAAGCACCGGCGGGCGGGAGATTCCCCGCCAGCCGCGCCGCATCTCCTCGAGCCAATTCATCATGCGCACCATCAGCCCGATCAGCCGATCCAAATTAAGGCCGATCCGGCGCAAAATACGCGCTCGCGCGCCGCGCCGATAGCTCGCCTGATAGCTCGCCTTGCGCCACCGGGGGAAATCGGCTCCAATGTGAAGAAAGGAGATTGCCATGTCGTCCGCCTTCGCCTGGTCGGGTCAGCCTCCAGACATGCGTCCGCTTGCGATGGCTGTCCTAGTCGGCCTCGCTTGCGCCTTTGCCCTCGGCGGCACGCTGCCGCTCGCTTCGAGCGCGCTCGACCCGCTCTGCGCGACCGCGGAGCCGACCGGCTCGGCGCTCGACGCGGTCGAGCCGATCGCTTCCTACGCGCTTCCGAACGTGCCGGGCAAGCGTGTCACCATCGTGCGTGTGTTTTACGGTCCCGGCGGCTTCACCCGCCCGCACCGTCATGCCGGCTCGGTCACCGCCTACATCACGAAGGGCGAAATCCGCTCACAGCTCGGCGGCGGTCCGCTCGAAAGCTTCAAGGTCGGTCAGTCATTCTTCGAGCCGCCGGGCTCGACCCACATGGTCTCGGCGAATGCCAGCAACACCGAACCCGCGGAATTGATCGCGGTGTTCGTCGCCGACGAAGGCGCCCAGCTCACGACCTTTCTGGAATGAGCGGCATGATGAGGATTTTCGTCCCTCACACCGGCTTCACCGTCACACGCAAGCCGTCGCGCGGCTTCGGGATCGGCCACATCTGCCAGTCCGGGGGGTAGCCCGGCTCGAGCGAGACCTCGAGATTCTGCAGGAAGTGCCGCGCGAAGCATTTCGC
>JAFAUV010000175.1 GCA_019243075.1 Bradyrhizobium sp. | reverse complement strand
CGCCTGTCGCGGAGGTGGAAAACCAGAGCCCGCTGGCGCATCCTGTTGATGCCCTCAAGCCGTCAGGCCAGTGCCGGCGGTCATCTTGAGCGGAGGAACCGCGTGCTGCTGGCCATCTTTGCCGACATCCATGCCAACCGGCAGGCCTTTGCCGCATGCCTTGAAGCGGCCCGCGGGCGCGGTGCGGAGCGGTTGATCCTGCTTGGCGATTTCGTGGGCTATGGCGGCGATCCCGAATGGACCGTGGACACCGCAATAGCGCTTGCCGCGCAGGGCGCGATCGCGGTGCGCGGCAATCATGATCATGCCGTCGACAACCCCAGCGTGAGCATGAACCCGGCGGCCAAGGCCGCCATCGATTGGACCCGCGGGCGGCTCGATGCGGCACAGCGGCGCTTTCTCGCCGAACTGCCGATGACGCACGAGGAGGAGGATCGCCTCTATGTCCATGCCGAGGCGTCCGACCCAAAACGCTGGCGTTACGTCCAGTCGGCCGCGGACGCCGCCCGCAGCATGGTCGCAACGCCGGCGCAGGTCTCGTTTTGCGGTCACATCCACCATCCCGCGCTTTATTCGATGTCGATCACCGCCAAGATGACTAGCTTTGTGCCCACCTCTGGCGTTCCGGTGCAGTTGCTCAAAGGTCGGCAATGGCTCGCGGTCGCCGGCTCGGTCGGGCAGCCGCGCGACGGCAATCCGGCGGCGTGCTTTCTCACCTATGACACACAATCGCGGCAGCTCACCTGTTGCCGAGTGGCCTACGACGTCGAGGCGGCAGCCAGGTGCATCCGCGACAACGGCCTGCCGCCCTGGCTTGCCGATCGGCTGTCGCAGGGAAGGTGAGGTGATGGCGAACTCGCTGATACGGCCCGGCGCCGTGCTCGACGGATTTACGATCGGCGAGTGCGTTCATCACGGCGGCATGGCGACGCTGTGGAGCGCCACCCATCCCGACATCGCGGCGCCGCTCCTGATGAAAATTCCGCGCGTCGCCGAAGGCGAGGACCCGGCGGCGATCGTCTCCTTCGAGATGGAGCAGATGATTCTGCCGCGGCTCAAGGGACCCCATGTGCCGGCGTGGTTCGCGACCGGCGATTTCGGCCGGCAGGCCTATGTCGTCATCGAGCGCATTGCGGGAACGACGCTCTACAAGCGCCTGCCGGATCTGCCGCTTGCTTACGAGGCGGCGAGGGCGATCGTCGGCAAGATCGCCACCGCATTGGCCGATCTGCATCTCCAGCATGTCGTGCATCACGACATCAAGCCGTCGAGTATCATGTTCCGCGACTCCGGCGAGGCGGTGCTGATCGATTACGGTCTGTCGCACCACAATCACCTGCCGGACCTCCTGCAGGAGGAGTTCCGCGTGCCGTTCGGCACCGCGCCCTACATGGCGCCGGAGCGGCTCAACGGCGTGCGCGACGATCCGCGCAGCGACCTGTTCTCGCTCGGCGTTCTGCTCTATTTCTTCACCACTGGGGTACGGCCGTTCGGGGAAACCGAGACGCTGCGCGGCATGCGCCGGCGGCTCTGGCGCGATCCGCATCCGCCGCGCTGGCTCAAGCCGGACTATCCGCCCTGGCTGCAGGAGATCGTGTTGCGATGCCTGGAGATCGAGCCGTCAAGGCGCTATCCCACCGCCTCGCAGCTCGGCTTCGATCTCGGCCATCCCGACCAGGTCAGGCTCACCATGCGCGCCGAACGGCTGAAGCGCGATCCGCTGACCATGGTATGGCATCGCCGGTTCAACCAGGGCATCGCGATACCGAAGCCCAAATCCGACATCTCCGCGCAGCTTGCGTCGAGCCCGATCATCGCTGTCGCGATCGACACCTCCGAGGGCTCGGACGACATGAACGCCGCGCTGCGCCGCGCCGCGGAGCGGATTTTGGCGACGCTGCCCTCGGCGCGGCTCGCCTGCGTCAATGTGCTCAAGCTCGGCCGCATCACCATCGACCGCACGCTCGACGAGCGGGGGCACAACAAGCATGTCGACCGTCTGGTCGCGCTGAAACACTGGGCTTCGCCGCTGAAGCTCGACGAGCAACGGCTAACGGCGCATGTGCTGGAGGCGGTCGATCCGGCCTCCGCGATCCTCGAATTCGCCGGCGTCAACCATGTCGACCATATCATCATCGGTGCCCGCGAGCATCCCGGCGTGCTGGCGCGGCTCGGCAGCGTGTCCAGCAAGGTCGCCTCGGAGGCGCCGTGCACGGTCACCGTGGTGCGACCGCCGCGGCTGGCGGCGCGGGGGCGCGGCGACGTGGCGCCGGATCGCGAAATGCCGTCGACGTTTTGACGCGGGCTAGAGCGGGATGACGTTTCTTCGAATCGTCGTCCCCCTCTATCTTTTTGTTTGAGCATGATCTTTTCGGAAAACCGCTGCACACTTTTCCGGATCATGCTTTAAACCGCTTCGCCTCGGGCCAGCGCGGCCGCATCGCGGATCGCGGAGATGTTTTCCCTATAGGCCTCCTCGCTGCCGCCCTTGAACACCGCCGAGCCCGCGACGAAGGCGTTGGCGCCGGCGGCGGCGAGCTGGCCGGAGACATCCGGGGCGACACCGCCGTCGACCTCGATGTCGATCGGCCGTCCCGCGACCATCGCGCGCAGATCGCCGATCTTGCCGAGCGCGGAGGGGATGAAGGCCTGGCCGCCGAAGCCTGGATTGACCGACATGATCAGCACGAGATCGATCGTGTCGACGACATATTCGATCGCCGAGATCGGCGTCCCCGGGTTGATCGAGACCCCGGCCTTCTTGCCGAGCGCCCTGATCGCCTGCAGCGAGCGATGCAGGTGGGGACCCGCTTCCGCGTGCACCGTGATGTGATCGCAGCCGGCCTTGGCGAAGGCCTCGAGATAGGGATCGCAGGGCGAGATCATCAGATGCGCGTCGAAGATCTTCCTGGTGTGCGGTCGCAGCGCCTTGATGACGTCGGGGCCGAAGGAGATGTTCGGCACGAAGTGTCCATCCATGATGTCGAGATGAATCCAGTCGGCGCCGGCGGCGTCCACCGCGCGGACTTCCTCGCCGAGCTTCGAGAAATCGGACGCCAGGATCGACGGCGCGATGACAAGGGGACGGGAGGCGAGTGCCATG
>JAFAUV010000330.1 GCA_019243075.1 Bradyrhizobium sp. | reverse complement strand
GCCGTCGGTGATCAGGAAGGCGCCGGCGACGCGATCGACCGGCACGTCGGACAGCGCCGAGGCCAGCGCGCCGAACAGATGCGTGCCATCGGTCTCGCCGTCGGCCTGACCGGCTTCGACCACGCGGACTTCGAGGCCCTTGATCTTCTTCAGGCTGTCGACGAGCGCCTCCTGCGCCTTCGCCGTCTGCTGCGTGCGCGTGCCGAAGCCCTGGCTCGGGCTCTTGTCGACGACCACGGCGACCACCGAGTTCAGCGGCTCGCGTTCCTCGCGGGTGAAGGAGGGATTTGAGAGCGCGAGCACAATGAGCGTCAGCGCCGCAACACGCACGGCTGCGCCGCGCGAACGCGCAAGCAACAGCAGGCCTGCGATCACGGCGATCGCCGCGATCGCGATCCAGAGCACGAGCGAAGGAACCAGCGGCGTGAACGCAATGCCGTAATTCATGCAAAGATCCTACTGGCCGAGCCGCTCGATCAACGCCGGCGCGTGCACCTGGTCGGCCTTGTAGTTGCCGGTCAGCGTGTACATGACGATGTTGACGCCGGCGCGGAACGCATATTCGCGCTGCTTCGGTTCACCGGGCGTCAGCGGCAGCATCGGCTGGCCGTCGGGCCGGATGGCCCAAGCGCCGGCAAGATCGTTGGAGGTGATGATGATCGGCGAGACACCGTCACCGCCTCGAGCCGGACGCTTCTCGTCGGCCTCTTCCTCATCCTCGCGCGGCAGCGCTTCGACCCAGGTCTGGCCCGTGGTGAAGCGGCCCGGGAAATCGCGGAGCAGGTAGAACGTCTTGGTCAGCACGTGCTCGCGCGGCACTGGCTCGAGCTCGGGCACGTCGAGCGAAGAGAGCAGGTCGCGCAGCGCCTGCATGCCCGGCGTCTGCGCGCCGCCATTGTCGCCGGGGCCGGCCTCGAGAGCGTCGCGGGTGTCGAACACCACGGTGCCGCCCTGCTTCATATAGGCGTCGATCTTGTTGAGCGCGTCCTGCGGCGGTTTCGGCGCGCCGGGCACGATCGGCCAATAGATCAGCGGGAAGAAGGCAAGCTCGTCGTGCCCGGGATCGACGCCGACGGGATCACCGGCCTCCAGCGCCGTGCGCTGCGCGAGGAACAGGGTCAGCCCGGCCATGCCGGCTTTCACGATGGAATCGACGTCGGCATTGCCGGTGACGACATAGGCAAGCCGGGTCTGCGACGTTGCCTTCATGGCAAAATCGTCGGCGGCTTCATCGGCGCGCGCGAGCGAAGGCAGCAGCGCCAGGCCGGCGGCGAACATCGCGAAGACGATCACGGCAGGCGCTGCGCGTCGCCGGATCAGACCGGCGATGCCGGCCCCGAGCATGGCCACGACGATGCCGTCGATCAGGAACAGCGCGAGGGAGGCGGAGAGCAGGATGCCGCGCAGGTCGCGCGGCTCGGCATTGGTATAGCTCGCCCGCTGCGCCCTGAGTGCGGAAGTGTCGAACGCGGCGATGCGGTCGGCCGCGGCCAGCGTGTTGACCGCAAGCGGTCCGTCGGCCGGGCCGTAGAAGCCGGGCGGGTGATCCGGCGTGGCGCGGTCGCGGTAATCGGCCGGCAGCGGCTTGGCGGTCGAGGGCGGTGGACCGAACGCGCCAAAACCGTCGAGCGTATGCAGCGGCGCCAGCGTCTCCTTGCTAGTGGCTTCGACCGCAACGCCGGGTCCGGGCTTTGCGGTGTAACCGGAGATATCGACGATCCGCCGCAGCATCTCGACAAAGGTGCCCGACATCGGCAGGTCTGACCAGCGCATATCGGCGCTGACATGGAACAGGCTGACCAGTCCCTTGCCGCGGCGCTCGCCGGTGACAAGCGGCGTGCCGTCTTCGAGCGAGGCCCAGCTCTTGGTCGCGAGCACCGCGTCCGGCTCCGCCAGCACCTGCCGGCTGACGGTGACATCCTTGGGCACGACGAGGCCGGCGAACGGACCATCGGCGGAGAAGCCAGCAAGATGCTGCGGCTTCTCCCAGGTCAGGCTGCCGCCGAGCGTGCGGCCGCCCATGCGCAGCTTGACCGGCACCAGGTCGTCCTCGCCTTGCGCCAGGCGCGGACCGGCGAAGCGCACCAGCACGCCGCCCTGGTCGATCCAGGCGTTGAGCCGGTCGCGGATTTCCGGCGACAGCGTGCCGATATCGGCCATCACGATCATCGGCAGTTTCTGGTCGAGGAATTGGGTGATGACGGCTTGCGGCGCGCTCTTGTCGCCGAGCCGCACGTCGGCGAACGGCGCCAGCGCGCGGGTGAGATAGAAGGTCGAGGCGAGCAGCGGCTGCGCGGTATCGGTGGTCGAGCCCGAGACGATGCCGATGGCGCGGCGGCGCCAGCGCTTGTCGAGGAGCTGCACGGCGCCGGCCGAATGCTCGCCGGAAATCTCCAGCCGCGCGATGTCGTTGCGCAGCTCGACCGGCAGGTCGAACGCGGCCTCGGTCTCGCTGTCCTTCGGCCCGAAGCCGAAATGCGCTTCGCCGATCGGCGAGCCCTTGCCATCGAGCGCGCGCACCGTGCCTGCGGCGAGGCCGCTATCGGCGCGCAGCACCTTCACCGTCATTTTCGCCGCGGCGTTTTCTGCCGCCGCCAGTGCCACGGCCGGGGGCGTGCCACCTTCGAAAATCGTCAGGCCGCGGTCGCCGACGGCCTTGCCAAGACCCTCGACGAATTCGGCGCCGCGGCCGGTATCGATACCGTCCGACAGCCAGGCGAGCTCGGCATCGCCGATCGCTTTCAGGAAACGGTCGAGTGCGGTCAGGGTCTCGACCCGGTCGACCGAATAGGGCTTCGGCGCGAGCTGCCGCAGCGCCACGCGCGCGGCACCCGCGGGCATGATGGTGATGTCGCGGTTGGGCTCCGACAGCGGCACCAGCGCGACACCGCGGCGGTCGCTGTCGGCATTGGCGATCAATTCGTCGGCGGCGCGGATCCGGCTGTCCCAGTTCGAGGCCGCGCTCCAGCCGTCATCGAGCAGGATGACCAGCGGCGAGGAATGGCCGGCAAGACCGGTCTTTGGATTCCAGATCGGGCCGGCGGCCGCGAAAATCAGCAGGGCCGCGGCGGCGAGCCGTATGGCGGTCAGCCACCATGGCGTGCGCGAGGGCGTCTCTTCTTTGGGCGCGATGTCGAACAACAGCCGGGTCGGCGGGAATTCCAGGCGCCGCGGCCGCGGCGGCATCACCCGCAACAGCCACCAGAGCAGCGGCAGGCTGAGCAGGCCGATCAGCAGCAAAGGTTCGGCAAAGGAGAGGGGAAGGCCCGCGATCATGATGCCCGTCCCGCCTTGACATGCACCCGCGTGCCGCTCTTGCTCACCATCATGCCGCCATGCAGGAACAGCAATAGCTCCGCCGCCGAACGGCTTGTGGTGTGGGTGGCGAACCACCAGTCGAGCTTGTTGGTCTCTTCGCGGATCTGGTCGCGATGCAGCGCAAGGCGCGCCACATAATCATCGGCCCAGCGCTCGGCGCGGCCCGCGGTGATCACGCCCAGCCCTTCCGGCTCGACGAATTCGATCCGTCCCGAATAGGGAAAACTCTCTTCCGCGGGGTCGACGACCTGCACCAGCGTGCCGTGCGCGCCGGAGGCCGACAGACCCGCCAGCATGCCGCGAATTTCGGCGATCGGCGACCAGAAATCCGACAGCACCACGATCTCGGCCAGTGCCGACGGCACGAAGGACGGCGGCAGGCTGAGGCGGGCCGCTTCATCATGCAGCATGGCCTGCGCGATCTTGTCGATCACGCTGCGGCTCGCGGTCGGGTTCATCAATCCGGGAACGCCGACGCGCTCGCCGCCCGCAACCAGAAGCTCGGCGAGCGCAAAGGTCACGATCAGCGTCCGCTCCAGCTTGCTGTCGCGTGCGCCGCGCGAGGCGAATGCCATCGAGGGCGAGCGGTCGGGCCAGAGCCACACCGTGTGCGCGGCCTCCCATTCCTGCTCGCGAACGTAGAGATGATCATCGCGCGCCGAGCGACGCCAGTCGACACGCTGCGACGGCTCCCCCGAAACGAAGCGGCGGTATTGCCAGAAGCTTTCGCCGGAGCCGGCGCGACGGCGGCCATGCAGGCCGTGGATCACGTTGGCGGCGATCCGGCGGGCCTCGAGCACGAGACGCGGCAAGGAGGCGGCGAGCGACCGGCTTTCGCCATCGGCACGTCGGACTGCTAAAATCTCCTTTTCGCGCTTGACCGGTTCAGCCATCAACCGATCCGCGTCTTCAATTGCCGGATCACGTCCGGAATGGTGCGGCCCTCCGCGCGCGCCGAGAAGGTGAGCGCCATGCGATGCTTCAGGACGGGCTCCGCGAGATCGAGCACGTCGTCGATGGAGGGCGCGAGCCGCCCGTCGAGCAGCGCGCGGGCACGGACCGCCAGCATCAAGGCCTGGCTGGCGCGCGGGCCCGGTCCCCAGGCGATCAGGCTGCCGGCTTCGCCACCCTCGGGCCCCGGCCGCGCCGAACGCACCAGCGAAAGGATCGCTTCGACCACGGAATCGCCGACCGGCAGGCGACGCACCAGACGTTGCGCTGCGATCAGCGCGTCCGCCTGCATCGCGCCCTTGGCTAGCGTCTCTTCCGCGCCGGTGGTCTCGAACAGGATGCGCCGCTCGGCATCGCGGTCGGGATAATCGACGTCGATTTCCATCAGGAAGCGGTCGAGCTGCGCCTCCGGCAGCGGATAGGTGCCTTCCTGCTCCAGCGGATTTTGCGTGGCGAGCACATGGAACGGCTTCGGCAGATCATGCCGCGCGCCGGCGACCGTGATGTGCTGCTCCTGCATGGCCTGCAGCAGCGCCGACTGCGTGCGCGGGCTCGCGCGGTTGATCTCGTCGGCCATCAGGAGCTGGGCGAACACCGGACCCGAGATGAAACGGAACGAGCGCCTGCCGGTGGTGCTCTCGTCGAGCACTTCGGCGCCGAGAATATCGGACGGCATCAGGTCGGGCGTGAACTGGATGCGCTTGGCGTCGAGCCCGAGCGTGATGCCGAGGGTTTCGACGAGCTTGGTCTTGGCAAGTCCGGGAACGCCGATCAGGAGCGCGTGGCCGCCGGAGAGGATGGTGACGAGCGTATTCTCGACCACCTTGTCCTGGCCGAAAATCACGGTTGCGATCGCTTCCTTGGCCGCGCGGATCTGCCCGGAGACCTGTTCCGCCGAGCGGACGATCACGTCCTCGAGCTTTTCAACACTGTCGGCCATTGCCAGGACTCCTTCGCTGCAAGCGTTGTGGTGTGCGGCGGCGATCGTTGCCATGAACCCATGCTAAAACAGCGCAAAGGCCATGTATTCGTTGAATTAAACTATCCCCACCTTATCGGCATTTCGGGGTATTAACGGCATCACGATGTGGCGAACGAACCGGTATTTTAACGGGGAACTCGCCCTATCATGATGCGTAGGTCTTGTACCGAGTTCTTGCACCAATCGTGCCAGACTGAAGCGCTTGTAGGCAAACCATGGCGAAGCAAGGGCAAACCACAACCAACCTTGAAGGCCTGAGCGCCGCAGCGCGCGAGGCGACCAACTCCACGCCGGGCGGAAGGGAATTGCCCCCGGTGCACTTGTGGAATCCGCCATTCTGCGGCGATCTCGACATGCGAATCGCTTCCGATGGTACCTGGTTCTACATGGGTACGCCAATCGGCCGCCCCGCTCTGGTCCGCCTGTTCTCCACCATTCTCAAGCGCGAAGGTGACAGGCATTTCCTCGTGACGCCGGTGGAGAAAGTCGGAATCCGCGTCGACGATGCGCCATTCCTCGCGGTTGAGATGCAAAAGTTGCAGATGCAGAGCCATGACGACAGGGACGGCACTTTGTTGCTGCGCTTCCGCACCAATGTGGATGACTGGGTGGATTGCGATGCGGCGCATCGGCTGCGCTTCGAGCGGGCCGCCGATGGCGGGCTCACGCCCTACCTTCACGTCCGCGCCGATCTCTGGGCGAAGGTCACGCGCGCGCTCTATTACGATCTGGTTGACATGGGCGAGGAGCGGATGGTCGATGGTCGGGAGATGTTCGGGGTCGGGTCCGCGGGCGAATTTTTCCCGATGGCGGATGCGGAGCAGGTGAGGGCGGCACTTTGAACGAAGCGGTGGTGAAGGCGGCGCCGGCCGAAATTTCCGCGGCGGAGTTTTACGACCGCGTGCGCACACGCACGTCCTTCGACGTGCCGCAGGGGCTGGTCGATCCCAACATCATTCCCGAAAGCGGCGACCCCGGCACCGACCGCATGCTGGAGATCATCGCGCGCGAGCAGCCGGTGCGGCCTGCGGCGGTGCTGATCCCGGTGGTCGATCACGAGGAGCCGACGGTGCTGCTCACGCAACGCTCGGCGAATTTGAGCGAGCATGCCGGCCAGGTCGCCTTTCCCGGCGGCAAGATCGATGCGATCGACGCTTCGCCCTGCGCTGCCGCGCTGCGCGAGGCGGAGGAGGAGATCGGGCTCGACCGTTCCTTTGTCGATCCGATCGGCTATCTCGATGTCTATGGCACCGGCTTCGGCTTTCGCATCCTGCCGACGGTGGCGCGCGTCAAACCCGGCTTTAAGCTCACCATCAACCATGCCGAGGTGGAGGACGCCTTCGAGGTGCCGCTCGCCTTCCTGATGAATCCGGCTAACCATCAGATGCACAGCAGGGATTTTCGCGGCATGGAGCGTTCCTACTACGCCATGCCATTCGCCGAACGTTACATCTGGGGCGCCACGGCGGGCATCCTGCGGGTGCTGTATGAGCGGATCTATCTGACATGATCCGTCCGGCACTCACCGAGATCGGGATTTTTCTGGTCCCCTTCGGCGTCTATGTGCTGTTTCTGTTGGCGACCCGTTCCGGCGTACTGGCGCCGGCGTCCTGGCCGATCCAGATGGTGGCGAGGCTGGTGCTCGGCTCTCTGCTGCTTGTGATCCTCAGCCTGGTGCTGCTCGCGCAATTCTCGGGCGGCGCACCGAACTCCACTTATGTCCCCGCGCATATCGAGAACGGCAAGCTCGTTCCCGGAGTCGAGAAATGAACACTGCTCGGGTGCTCGACGCCTCCTGGCTCACCTCCGGCCCAGCCGCCCGCGTGCTGAGACTGTTGAACAGTGGCGGCGAGGAAGCGCGCGCGGTCGGCGGCGCGGTGCGCAACGCGCTGCTCGACATTGCCGTCACTGAAATCGACATCGCGACGACGGCGGTGCCGGACGAGGTGGTCCGCCGCGCGAAGGCGGCCGGCATCAAGAGCGTGCCGACCGGGATCGAGCACGGGACCGTGACGCTCGTCGTCGACGGGCAGCCCTTCGAGGTCACGACCTTGCGCGAGGACACCGAAACCTTTGGCCGCAAGGCCAAGGTGTCCTTTGGCCGCGACTGGGTCGGCGACGCACGGCGCCGCGATTTCACCATCAACGCCCTTTCGGCCGGGCTCGATGCCGTCGTGCATGATTATGTCGGCGGCCTCGACGATATCGCGGCGCGGCGCGTCCGCTTCATCGGCGAGCCGGGCCGGCGCCTCGAGGAGGACTATTTGCGCATCCTGCGCTTCTTCCGCATTCACGCGGCCTTCGGCGCCGGCGACGTGGATCGCGCCGGCTATCTTGCCTGCATTCAGGCGCGCGCCGGGCTTGCGACGCTGTCGGCGGAGCGGGTCCGCATGGAGATGCTGAAGCTGCTGGTCGCCGACGGTGCGGTCTATGCCGCCAGCGCGATGGCCGATGGCGGCCTGCTGCAGATGATTGTCGGCGGCATCACCTATCCCGGGACATTTGCCGCGATGGTCGCGGCCGAGAAGACGCTGGGGCTGAAGGCCGATGCCATGCGCAGGCTCGCGGCACTCGCCGTGGCGCTGCCCGAGGACGCGCGCCGGCTCGCCACGCGCTTGCGGCTTTCCAACAACGAGGCCAAGGCGCTGGACTCGATGGGCCATCGCTGGTGGCGGCTCGCCGGGATGGATGAGGCGCGCGCCCGGCGCAGGCTCTATCGGCTCGGCGAGCAGCGTTACCGCGACCGGCTGATGCTCGCCTGGGCGCGCGCGGGCACCGCGAGCGATCCGGCGGCCTGGATCGATCTGGCGCGGCTGCCGCAGCGGTTCACCCCGCCGAAATTTCCGCTGCGGGCCGCCGACTTCATCGCGCGCGGCGTCGCCGAAGGCCCGGCGCTCGGCCGCGTGCTGACGCTGGCAGAAGATGCTTGGCTGGCGGCGGACTTTCCGTTAGAGCCGCACCTGCTCGCCTTGATCGCAGACCAGGCGGTCGCAAGACTTGCCCGCGACCAAAAGCCCGCCCGCGACCAGAATTGCCAAGAATAACAAGAGTAAAAAGTATAAAGAGTCACAACAAAAAAGCGGTCAAGAAAAGAGATCAAACGAGAATTGAGCATCCTCCCCGGTTTCGCCGACATTTCAATTTGGCAGCTCCTGCTGGTCGCGTGCATGGCGCTGTTTGCCTCCCTTGTCGGCGGACTTGCGGGTTACGGCACCGGCGCCTTGATGCCGATGGTGCTGGTGCCGCTGGTCGGCGCCGAACCCGTGGTGCCGATCATCGCGATCTCGGCGATCTTCTCCAATGTCAGCCGCGGCACCGCCTATTTCCGCCATGTCGACCGCCGCCGCGCGCTGATCGTGATCGCCTGCGCGGCACTCACGACGATGCTGGGCGCCTATGGCTACACGCGGCTCACCAATGCGGGAGCGGCGCTCCTGATCGGCAGCATGCTGATCCTGAGCGTGCCGCTGCGCCGCATGCTTCGCCGCCGCGCGGTCCGGATCGGCGATGCCGGGCTTGCCACGGGCGCCGTCGGCTATGGCGTGCTGGTCGGCGGCACCTCGGGCTCCGGCGTGATCCTGCTGTCGCTGTTGATGGCCGCCGGCCTCGAGGGCGCCGCGGTGATCGGAACCGATGCCGTGGTGTCGGTCGTCACCAGCGTCATCAAGATTTCCGTGTTCGGCCTTGCGGGCGTCCTTACCGCGCAGGTGCTGGCTTTCGCGCTTTTGATCGGAGGCCTGGCGGTGCCGGGCGCGTTCCTCGCCAAGGCCTTTGTCGAGCGCATGCCGGTGCACATCCACACCGCGATCCTGGACGCG
This sequence comes from Bradyrhizobium sp., assembly GCA_019243075.1. Classification (GTDB taxonomy): domain Bacteria; phylum Pseudomonadota; class Alphaproteobacteria; order Rhizobiales; family Xanthobacteraceae; genus Bradyrhizobium. Next base: position 7,932 of record JAFAUV010000330.1, on the reverse strand, counting down.
GCCGTCATTGTCGGCGGGGTCGTCATGATCTTTGCGGCAGCAAGGCAGCTGCTTTAGACCGAGCATGATCCGGCAAACCGTTTTCCGAAAAGATCAGGCCTTGGCTCCGGCTGCTGTTATCGGAGTACAGGTGAACGAAAACAGGCCGATGAACTCGCGGCGGCAGTAACTCGCCAAGCGAGCGGATGATGCGGTCGGGCCTGACGGTCGAGCCTTCGGGCAGGCCCTCGCCATGGACGTCCATCCAGATCGCATAGATTGGCGCGGGGGAGCGTGGTCACGGCCATTTCACTTCCGGCGGCATCGACGACAGGATCGCGTCGATGTTTCCGCCGGTTTTCAGTCCGAACAGCGTGCCGCGGTCATAGAGCAGGTTGAACTCGACATAGCGCCCGCGCCGGACCAATTGCTCCTCGCGCTCGGCTGCGGTCCAGGGAGCGGCAAAATTCCGCCGGACCAGTTCCGGATAGATTTTCGCAAAGACGCGACCGACCTCCTGGGTGAAGGCGAAATCGGCGTCCCAATCGCCGGAATCATGATGGTCGTAGAAGATGCCGCCGATGCCGCGCGGCTCCTTGCGGTGCGGCAGGTAAAAATACTCGTCACACCATTTCTTGTACTTGTCGTAAGGCGCGACCGCCGCGTGCGCATCGCAGGCCGCTTTCATCGCGCCATGAAAGGCAATCGTGTCCGGATCCTCCTGCGTGCGGCGGCGATCCAGCACCGGGGTCAGATCGCTTCCGCCGCCGAACCATGATTTCGTCGTCACGATGAAACGCGTGTTCATGTGCACGGCCGGCACGTGCGGGCTGCGCATATGCCCGATCAGGGAGATGCCCGAGGTCCAGAAGCGAGGGTCTGCGGCCGCGCCTTGAATCTGCCCGCGGAACTCGGGGGAAAATTCGCCATGCACCGTCGAGCAATGCACGCCGACTTTCTCGAACAGCCTGCCATGCATCAGCGACATCACGCCGCCACCGCCGGGCGCGCCGTCATGATCGCTGCGCTGCCAGGGTGTGCGTACGAAACGGCCCGCTTTACCTGGATAGAGCGCAGCGGGCGCCTCGTCTTCGAGCTGCTCGAAGCAAGCGCAGATGTCGTCGCGCAGCGTCTCGAACCAGGTCCTGGCGCGTGCTTTCCGCTCTTCGATCGGGTTCACATCCATCGGATCGCTTCCTGTCGGGTCTGCCGGAGCGCTTCACCGAGCGCCATGGCGGCGGCGATGGCGACGTTGAGCGAGCGCAAACCTTGCTTGATCGGGATTTTGAGCCTGATGTCGGCGGCGGCTGCCACTTCATCCGTCACGCCGACGGTCTCCCGCCCGAACAGCAGGATGTCCGACGGGCTGTAGCGAAAATCAAGATAGGAAGTGGCTCCCTTGGTTGTGAACAGGACCAGCCGATGACCGTTCGCGCGCCGCCATTGCTCGAATTTCGTCCAGGAAATGTGGCGCGTCAGCCGCACCTGATCGAGATAATCCATCCCGGCCCGGCGGAACGCCCGGTCGGAGACTGCAAAGCCTGCCGGCTCGATGATATGGGCGGCGACGTCCAGGCACGCGCACAGCCGGAGAATCGTTCCGGTATTGGGCGGAATGTCCGGCTGGAATAGAGCGATTTCCATCTCACGGCGTCCTGACGATTGTATGAACAAAACAACGGTCTGAGCGGATTTAGTGCATTGCACGCTTGCGGGCGGATAGTGGGCTTGCGCTCTTTCGGCAAGGGTGCCAATAGAACGATTCTGGACTGCTTGGTTGGCCGAAACGGCCGATAAAGCCAGTCATCTGCCGCCGCGGGGGGTCGCGGGCGCCGGCAGCCTTACCGGGTCACGTTTTCGGGCGTCTGCCCTGGGGCGTTGCCTGGGCGGTTCCACCGGCTGCGAGCTTTAGAAAGGGTTTGGAATCGTGACGACGGCGACTTCGGATGACCATCCGACACGCCGTGATTTCCTTTTCGTTGCCACCGGAGCGGCCGCCACCGTAGGCGGACTGGCCTCGCTCTGGCCCTTCGTTTCCCAGATGAACCCGGACGCCTCGACGATCGCGGCCGGCGCGCCGATCGAAGTCGATCTTTCCCCGATCGCTGATGGGCAGGACATCAAGGTGTTCTGGCGCGGCAAGCCGATCTACATCATGCACCGGACCAAGAAGCAGGTCGAGGAGGCGCAGCAGGTCCCGCTCAGCGACCTCAAGGATCCCGCCACCGATCAATCCCGCGTCAAGGAGGGCCACGACCAATGGTTGGTCGTGATCGGCATCTGCACCCATCTCGGCTGCATCCCGATCGCCCATGAGGGCAATTACGACGGCTTCTTCTGCCCCTGCCACGGTTCGCAATACGACTCCTCCGGTCGTATCCGCCAGGGCCCGGCGCCGCTCAACCTGGCCGTCCCGCCCTACGCCTTTCTTTCCGATACCAAAATCCAGATCGGCTGAGGGCCGGAGCCCCTTTGGGACTTCACGCCGTCACCTCGTTTTACTTCCTCAGGATCGCATCATGAGCGGACCCTCCGACTACAAGCCGAGCCACCCAGCCTTGCAGTGGTTCGAACGGCGACTGCCGATTTTGAGCCTCGTGCATTCGTCCTTCGTGGCCTATCCGACGCCGCGTAACCTGAACTACTGGTGGACCTTCGGCGCCATCCTGTCGGTCATGCTGGGCATCCAGATCCTGACCGGCGTCGTGCTGGCGATGCATTACACGCCGAACGCCGATCTCGCCTTCCGCTCCGTCGAGCTGATCGTCCGCGACGTCAATTTCGGCTGGCTCTTGCGCAACATGCATGCCGTCGGCGCCTCGATGTTCTTCTTCGCGGTCTATGTCCACATGTTCCGCGGCCTCTATTACGGGTCGTACAAGGAGCCGCGCGAGGTGCTGTGGATCCTCGGCGTCATCATCTATCTTCTGATGATGGCGACCGGCTTCATGGGCTACGTGCTGCCGTGGGGCCAGATGAGCTTCTGGGGCGCGACCGTCATCACCAATCTGTTCTCCGCCTTTCCCTATGTCGGCGACACCATCGTGACCCTGCTGTGGGGCGGCTATTCGGTCGGCAATCCGACGCTGAACCGCTTCTTCTCGCTGCACTACCTGCTGCCATTCCTGATCGCAGGCGTGGTCGTGCTGCACGTCTGGGCGCTGCATGTGGCCGGCCAGAACAATCCCGACGGCATCGAGGTCAAGACCGACAAGGACACGGTGCCGTTCACCCCGCACGCGACCATCAAGGACATGTTCGGCGTCGCGGTGTTCCTGTTGCTCTATGCCTGGTTCATCTTCTACATGCCGAACTATCTTGGCGACGCCGACAACTACATCCCGGCGAACCCGGCGCAGACGCCTGCGCATATCGTGCCCGAATGGTACTACCTGCCGTTCTACGCGATGCTTCGCAGCATTCCGAACAAGCTCGCGGGCGTGCTGGTGATGTTCTCGTCGATCCTGATCCTGGTGTTCCTGCCCTGGCTCGACAGCGCCAAGACGCGGTCCTGCAAGTATCGCCCGCTGGCCAAGCAGTTCTTCTGGATTTTCGTGGTGGTCTGCATCCTGCTCGGCTATCTCGGCTCGCAGCCGCCGGAAGGCATCTATGTGATCGCCGGCCGCATCCTGACCGCGTGCTATTTCGCCTACTTCCTGATCGTGCTGCCGCTGCTCAGCGTCATCGAGAGGCCGCGGGCGACGCCGAACTCGATCGCCGATGCCGTCCTTGCGAAGACCGGCAGCAAGTCCATTCCGATGGTGCCGACGGTCATTGCAATCATGATCGGGGGTGGGCTCCTGATCGGCAGCGCCCAGAATGCGCGCGCGGAAGAGGATACCCCGCCGGCGCAGAAATGGTCGTTCTCCGGCCCGTTCGGAAAGTATGACCGCGGCGCGCTGCAGCGTGGCTTGAAGATCTACAAGGAAGTCTGCTCTAACTGCCATTCGCTGAACTATATCGCCTTCCGCAACCTCGCCGATCCCGGCGGCCCCGGCTATTCCGAGGCCCAGGTCGCGGCGCTCGCCTCCGAGTACAAGATCAAGGACGGCCCGAACGACCAGGGCGAGATGTTCGAGCGGCCCGGCCGGCCGGCGGACTATTTCCCCGCGCCGTTCGCGAACGAGCAGGCGGCCCGTGCGGCCAATGGCGGCGGGCTGCCCCCGGATCTGTCGCTGATTGCGAAGGCGCGTTCCTATGAGCGCGGTTTCCCGTACTTCATCTTCGACTTCTTCACCCAGTTCCAGGAGCAGGGCCCGAACTACGTCTCTGCGATCCTGCAGGGGTTCGAGGACAAGCCGCCGGCCGGCGTCACCATCCCCGACGGTTCGTACTACAACAAGTATTTCCCAGGCCATGCCATCAAGATGCCGAAGCCGCTGTCCGACGGCCAGGTCACCTTCGACGACGGCTCGCCGGCGACGCTTGCGCAATACGCGCATGACGTCACGACCTTCCTGATGTGGGCGGCGGAGCCGAAGATGGAAGCGCGCAAGCAACTCGGCTTCCAGGTCTTCGTCATCCTGATCATCTTCGTCTTCCTGATGTACTTCACGAAGAAGAAGGTCTGGGCCGACGCACACTGACTGTTGTGCAGGTCGATGCGAATCGAAAAGGCCCCGAACGGGGCTTTTTTGTTGCTGTCGTCTGATTGCGTCGGGGATGCGCAGCCGCCAGAATGCCGCCTGTCCAAGCACCAGCGCCGGAGGAACCCATGGGCACCATCATCACCTTCAAACGTCCGGACGGCAACGAGGCCTCCGGCTATCTCGCCAATGCCGCACGTGGCAACGCACCCGGCGTGGTCGTGATCCAGGAATGGTGGGGCCTTCAAGAGCAGATCAAGGGCATGTGCGAGCGTTTCGCGCGAGCCGGTTTCGATGCGCTGGCGCCCGATCTCTACAAGGGTACGGTGGTGCCCTATCACAATACGGTCGCGGCGGAAAAAGAGATGAACTCGCTGGATTTCATGGACGCCACCACGCAGACCGTGCGCGGCGCCGTGCAATATCTTGCGAGGAACGGCGCCAAGGTCGGCCTCACCGGCTTTTGCCTCGGCGGCGCGGTGACCATCATTGGCGCCACCAAGATTCCGGAGCTCACGGCGGCTGTGGTGTTCTACGGCATTCCGCCGGAAGCCGCGGCAAAGCCCGCGGACGTGAAGATTCCGCTTCAGGCGCATTTCGCCAGCAAGGACGACTGGTGCACGCCGGCGGCGGTCGACGCGTTCGAAAAAGCGATGAAAGCGGCCGGCAAGTCGCTCGACATTCACCGCTACGACGCCGAGCATGGCTTCGCCAACGAGCAGCGACTGTCCGTGCACGACCGCCAATGCGCCGAGCTCGCCTGGGGCCGGGCGACGGAATATTTTGCCAAGCATCTGGGATGAGTTGGCTTCGTCATTGCGAGCGAAGCCAACCGATCCAGGAATGCCGCCTCCGTGGCATGGATCGCTTCTTCGCTTCGCTCTTCGCGATGGCGATCAGTTGCCGCGCACCCCATCCCACCACGCGCAGGTGCCGGCCATCAGGTGATAATTGCCTTCCATCACCTGCACGGGAGCGCGCAGGCCCTCGCGGGCGGCGTTCATGCGCATCTCGCGGGCGATGCCGCGATCCTTTTCCGAGAGCCAGACGCGCTCATGGCCCCACAGGCTCGGGCCGTGATGCATCTCGAGCGGTTGCCAGGTCTGCGGATTGATCTCGCGGCCGCCCCAGCCGCATTCGATCATGAAGGACGACGGCGTCCTGGCGTAGAACGAGGTCATGAAATCATTGGTGTGACGGCCGAGCGTCACGCCGATCCGGTCGGGTTCGCTCAGTGCCACGTCATAGGCTTGTCCGACATCGTCGAGCGAAAACAGCTCCACCATCAGGTGATGCATGCCGACCTTTCCGGTCTCGATCAGCGCCAGCGAGTGATGCCGGGGATTGACGTGGAAGAAATAGGCACGGAACGGTTTTTCGATGTAGTCGGAGAGGCCGAAGCCGAGCACGCCTGTGTAGAACGCCATCACCGGCTCGATGCTCTCGACCGTCAGCACGGCATGGCCCAGGCCCAGCGGTCCGGTGCGAAAGCCCGAGATCGAGCGCCCCGGCGAGAACGGCGCATCGTCGATCTCGGCGCCATGAAAGGCCTCGAGACGGTTGCCGGCGGGATCGTGAAACGAGATCAGCGCGCGCACGCGCCGCGCGTCAGCCAGCGCCGGCGGCTCGGCGGCGACGGCGACGTCGGCGCTTTCGAGCCGCGCCGCCAGCTCATCGAGCGCTGCGCCATCCGCGACCTCCCAGCCGAAAAAACGCGCGCCCTCACCAAGCGCGCGGTCGATCACTACGCGCTGCTTGCGGTCGTCCATGCGGAAGGACAGCAGCGAATTGCCGCGCTCGACCACCTGAAATCCCACGAGGTTGGTGCCGAACTGCCGCCAGTCGTCGAGCGCGGACGATCCGAACCCGGCATATCCCAATCCTGTGATCATGGCGCCTCTCCTTCGACGTCCGGCCCTAGCGGGTCACACCCTCATGATGAGGCGCGTCAGCGCCGTCTCGAACCATGAGGCCCGGATCGCGGCCTCATCTTCGCGCCGCGGCGCCGCTCCTTATGAGGGATTGAGCCGTCTCCGGAGCTGCCGGATTTGCCCAACATGCTACGCCGTTTTTTGGGCACGTCCACCACGCCCGCTCCCTTGACGGCCCGTATCGAGGTGGTGTTTACCATCGCCCCATGAACACCGTCGTCCGCCCCTTCCCTCGTTGGCGGCCCACCTTTTAAAGGGTGGCCGGTGCGATTTTCTCAAGCTTTCATCGTTCAGGGGCCGCCATCGCAGGCGGTCTCGATGTGTCCTGTGTGGCGTTCCCTCGGCAAGTTTCGTAAGAGGAACACATGAACAGGACAGTCTTCTCGCTTCCCGCGCAAAGCCAATATGTGACCCGTGGCGGGCTCGCCGTGCAGCGCGTGGTCGAGCATTTCTCCGGCCAGGCCGACCGGCTTGACGCGCTGATCGATCTGCTCGATCGCCGCCGCGGCGTCGTGCTGTCCTCGGGCACCACCGTTCCCGGCCGCTATGAGAGCTTCGATCTCGGTTTCTCCGATCCGCCCCTGGTTCTGGAAACGACCGGGATCGATTTCGCACTCACCGCGCTGAACCCGCGCGGCGAGGTGCTGATTGCCTTTCTCGGCGATATGCTACGCGAGCCCTGTATCGTTGTCAGCGAGAGGAGCACCAGCCGCCTTGCCGGCCACATCCTGCGCGGCGAGGCGCCGCTGGAGGAGGACCAGCGCACCCGCCGCGCCAGCGTGATGAGCCTGGTGCGAGACATGGTCGCGGCTTTCTCCGCCGATGACGATGCGCTGCTCGGCCTGTTCGGCGCCTTCGCCTATGACCTCGTTTTCCAGATCGAGGACCTCGTGCAGAAGCGCGCGCGAGAGGCCGATCAGCGGGACATGGTGCTCTATGTGCCCGATCGCCTGCTGGCCTATGACCGCGCCACCTCGCGCGGCGCCATGCTGAGCTACGAGTTCATCTGGAAAGGCAAGTCGACATCGGCTCTGTCGCGCGAGACCCCGGCGAGCGCCTACGCCCGGACGCCGCGGCAGGGCTTTGCCGACCACGCGCCCGGCGAATACCAGGCGACGGTGGAGAGGGCGCGCGAGGCCTTCGCCCGCGGCGACCTGTTCGAAGCCGTCCCCGGACAACTGTTCGCCGAACCGTGCGAGCGCTCGCCGGCGGAGGTCTTCACGCGGCTCTGCAAGATCAACCCGTCGCCCTATGGCGCGCTGATGAATCTCGGCGACGGCGAATTCCTGGTCGCGGCGTCGCCCGAAATGTTCGTGCGCTCCGATGGCCGGCGGGTGGAGACCTGTCCGATTTCCGGCACGATCGCGCGCGGCATCGACGCCATCGGGGACGCCGAGCAGATCAGGCAGCTCCTGAATTCAGAGAAGGACGAGTTC
>JAFAUV010000174.1 GCA_019243075.1 Bradyrhizobium sp. | reverse complement strand
CGCTCGGCGAGCCGCTTGCTCACCAGCTCTAGCACCTTCGCATCCGCCGCCGAGAGAGGAACGCTCGGCGCCTGCCCTGCCTCCTTGGCCTCGAGGGCAAATCCGAGCTCAATCGACTTATCGAGGGCGCGCACGTTCTGCTTGCTGAGGCCGAGCAGAGCACGCTGCCGGATCATAGCCTCAAGCTGGGACATTGTCTTCGTTCCGTCCTTGGTGGCGACGGTTGTCGGCTCGAAGAGTACCCGCTGTGCGATCTTGGACGCATTGAGGCTACCTTTCGGACGACCCTTTGGATTGCCCGATTGATGGTCAGCAAATGTGCCGAAGCGGGTCCGGCCATCGCCGCGGTCGGCGCCATCATCCGGCGCGGGCTCCTCGTGATGGCGGCGCTTGCGCGGCCGCTTCGCGGGCACCACCCTATCCTCGAATTCTTCCACGTCACCCTCCGATCGGTCATTCGAATCACGGAATCGCAGACAAAAATTGTGCGAAGCAAGGCTTGGGCGGACGCGGCTCCGAGACCGCGCCCCCAGGCTCTTCAGGCGTTCGCGATCGCCTCGCGCTCGAGATCGTCGAACAGGCGGCCGCTCGCCTCGTGCACCGCCTTGAGGCCGGTCCAGCGCTGCAGCCGGCGGATCGAGGCGTCGACATAGAGGGGATCGAGATCCATGCCATACCCGACCCGCCCAACCTTGGCCGCGGCGACGAGGGTCGTGCCGGAGCCGAGGAAGGGATCGAGCACGATCTGGCCGCGCGCCGTGCTGTCGAGGATCGCATCGGCAACGAGATCGATCGGCTTGGGCGTGGCATGGATCGCGAGCGGGCTCGCTTTGTCCTCGCCATGGCTAAAGCTGAGCGCGGAGGGATAGTCCCAGACGTTGGTGCGATTGCGGCCGCCGGCGCCGAGCATGACATTGTTACGGCGCTTGCCGCCCGGCTTGGCGAAGATCAGCACAAGCTCGTGCGCGCTCCTATAGAACGAACCCATGCCGGCGCGGTCCTTGGTCCAGACCGCGAGGTTGATGAGCGGCCCGAAGCTCTTTTCGGCCGCGCGCTCGAGCCAGCCAAAGCCGCGCCAGTCCATGCAAATGTAGATGATCGCGCCGGGCTTGCAGGAACTGGCAATCGCGGCCGAATAGCTCTCCGCGAAGGCCTCGAGCTCAGCCTTGTCCATATCGCCCGAACCCATCACGAACTCGCGCCGGTTGCGTCGGGTGCTGGCGAACCCAGCAATCTTGCAGCCATAAGGCGGGTCGGTGAACACCGCCGACGCCGAGACGCCGGCCATCAGGCGGGCATGCGCCGACAGATCGGTCGCGTCGCCGCAGCCGATGCGGTTGTCGCCGATCTGAAAGACGTCCCCCAGCTTTGCAACGGCGGGAAGGTCCTCGTTGGGCTCGCCCTCACCCTCAATCTCCGCCCGATCCGGCTCGGCGAGGATGAGATCGATCTCGCTGGCATCGAACGCCAAGCACTCGAGATCAAAGTTCGGCATCTCCTCCTGCACCTCGAGCAGCAGGCTGCGCTGCTTCGCGCGATCGATTTTGCCGAGCGAGTTGATCTTGCTCAGCGCCTCGGACAGCATCCGCTCCTGGAGCGGCGTCAGGTCAGTGACGTCGATCACCGGCACATAAGGGATGCCAACCGCCTGTGCGGCGAGCGCAATCAGCTGCCCCGAAATCACCGTCCCCCGCCGGCCGATCAACACGGGAATGTGGATGTCGAGCGCCAGCAGCGTGCGCCCTGCGCGCTTTATGTCGCGCGGGCTGAAACTGCGGCAGTCGTCCGGATGCAGCACGAGGCTCTCCGCCACGACGTGGCGGATCTTCGGAGCCAAATTGTCGCCGATCGCCGGCAGCGGGACGACGGGCGGCGCGTCGGGCGCCGCGATATTCGAGATAGGCTTCTTCATTGCATGTCCTCCGGTTGTGGAGGACAGCTCATTCAACCCCGAAAATTGTGCGAGGCGAGGATTAATTGCGGGTCTTGCGCCGTGGTCGACCGCGCGTCAGCGGCTCGATCGGGGCGAATGGCGGAAGGAGTCCCCCCGGGACCTTCGTCGAATGGCACTGGCGGCTCGAATGAAATAATCGCCTTTTGTGCAGCTCGGAGCCATGGCGGCACAACGGTCCGCGACGGATCCAGGTGGCCCCCCGCATATTCTCGCCACTCGTAATAACGCCTCCGCCAGGTCTCCTTTTGCTGCTTAAACTTCCGCGCAGTCTCGTCACCCTCCATCCACTTCTCGAGCGCTTCATCGAGCGTCAGACCGACGTCGAGCATGTTGGTGACGGCCCAAATGCAGCATAGCCGGTATTGCCCGTCATGAAGCTTGCCCATCATGGAAGGCGAGCCATCGCGAAGCGCCACGAGCATCTCCCGGTCAGTTAGCTTCCATATAACACAGCGCAGATCCACCGTCGCGGGCTCGCCCGCACTGCAGATCATCCTCCACTGCAAAACGACCTCTTTTCACCTGTTTTCCAATAGGCAGACGCATGCAGTCAGCCGCAGAAATCCGCGGATCATAAGAAAGAGAGTGCACGCGCACCTGTATTTACCCCGCGAATCACCTGTAAATCCGGGGGAAAGCAGGTGGAGACCGGTTCGCCCTTGACTGGGTGGCGCACCGCGCAGTCAGGTCTCGCCTGCCAGCGGGCCAGTCTCAGCCAGGAGCGGAGATTATC
>JAFAUV010000144.1 GCA_019243075.1 Bradyrhizobium sp. | reverse complement strand
CACGTCCTGGCCCTGGTCGCGGAAGTATTCGGCGACCGTCAGACCGGTGAGGCCGACGCGGGCGCGCGCCCCCGGCGGCTCGTTCATCTGGCCGAACACCAGCGCACATTTCGATTTGACGTTGGAATCGGGCTTGTGCGGATCGGCGTTGACCTTGGATTCGATGAACTCGTGATAGAGGTCGTTGCCTTCGCGGGTCCGCTCACCGACGCCGGCGAACACCGAGTAGCCGCCATGGGCCTTGGCGACGTTGTTGATCAGCTCCTGAATCAGCACGGTCTTGCCGACGCCGGCACCGCCGAACAGCCCGACCTTGCCGCCCTTCGCGTATGGAGCAAGCAGATCGACGACCTTGATTCCGGTGACGAGGATTTCGGCTTCGGTCGATTGCTCGACATATTCAGGCGCGGGCTGGTGAATGGCCCGCCTGCCATCGGCCTTGATCGGTCCTGCCTCATCGACAGGCTCGCCGATCACGTTCATGATGCGGCCGAGCGTCCCCTCTCCGACCGGCACTTCGATGGGCTCGCCGGTGTCGGTCACTTCCTGGCCGCGAACCAGACCTTCCGTGGCGTCCATCGCAATGGTGCGGACGGTGGATTCACCGAGATGCTGCGCGACCTCGAGCACGAGACGATTGTTGCCATTCTTGGTCTCCAGCGAATTGAGAATCGCCGGGAGATGGCCTTCGAACTGTACGTCGACCACGGCACCCATGACCTGGGTGACGCGGCCGACCTGGTTGGCGGCTGTAGCCATTCAACTATCTCCTTCGAACCAAACTTCTTGATTTGCGCATGATCCTCAGACCGCCTCCGCGCCGGAGATGATCTCGATCAATTCCTTGGTGATCATCGCCTGACGGGTGCGGTTGTAGATCAGCGTCTGCTTGCGGATCATCTCGCCGGCATTGCGGGTGGCGTTGTCCATCGCGCTCATCTGCGCGCCATAGAACGAAGCATTGTTCTCGAGCAGCGCACGGAAGACCTGCACGGCGAGGTTACGTGGCAGGAGGCCGGTCAGGATCTCGTCTTCCTCCGGCTCGTAGTCGTAGCCCGACGAGGCCTGCGCCTTGCCATCCGACTTTTCGACCTCGAGCGGAATGATCTGCTGGGCGGTCGGAATCTGCGAGATGACGGACTTGAAGCGGGAATAGAACAGCGTGCAGACGTCGAACTCGCCGGCCTCGAACCGCGCGATCACCTTTTGCGCAATGTCTTCGGCGTTGGCGAAGCCGAGCTGGCGCACCGCGCGCAGATCCATGTGCTCGACGATCTGCCTGTCATATTGGCGGCGGAGCTGCTCATAGCCCTTGCGGCCGACGCAGAAGAACTTCACTTCCCTGCCTTGGCTCATCAGGGTCTGGGCGCGCTCGCGCGCCAGACGCACGATCGAGGAGTTGAAGGCGCCGGAGAGACCACGCTCGCCGGTGCACACCAGCAGCAGATGCACCTGGTCCTTGCCGGTGCCGGCCAGCAGCGCCGGCGCGCCCGGCGAACCATTGGCCGCGCTTGCGATGTTGGAAATCACCGCGTCCATCTTCTCGGCGTAGGGCCGGGCGGCTTCCGCGGCGGACTGGGCGCGGCGCAGCTTCGAGGCCGCCACCATCTGCATGGCCTTGGTGATCTTCTGCGTCGCCCTGGTGGAGGCGATGCGGACCCGCATGTCTTTCAGTGACGGCATTCTTGGCTCACCCTGGCGATCCGATCTTTGTCCGACCGCTCATCTCACCTTTTCGGCATGCCCGCCCCTGGATCGGGCATCCCCGTTTTGCTCGCGCCCGAGCAGGTCGATGGCCGCGAACAGATCGCGGCCATGACGGCATCAGGCAAACGACTTCGCGAAGCCTTCGACCGTCGATTTCAGCTTGGCGGCAGAGTCGTCGGACAGATCGCGGCTGTCGCGGATGGCGTTGAGGAGGTCGGCATGCTTGCCGCGCAGCAGCGATAGCAGGCCGTCCTCGAACGCCCGCACCTTGTTGACCGGCAGCGGATCGAGATAGCCGTTGGTGCCGGCCCAGATCACGCAGACCTGTTCTTCCATCTTCAGCGGCGAGAACTGCGGCTGCTTCAGGAGCTCGGTCAGACGGGCGCCGCGATTGAGCAGGCGCTGGGTGGTGGCGTCGAGGTCGCTACCGAACTGCGCGAACGCCGCCATTTCGCGGTACTGCGCCAGCTCGCCCTTGATCTTGCCGGCGACCTTCTTCGTCGCCTTGGTCTGCGCCGAGGAGCCCACGCGCGACACCGACAGGCCGACGTTCACCGCGGGGCGGATGCCCTGGAAGAACAGGTCGGTTTCCAGGAAGATCTGGCCATCGGTAATGGAGATGACGTTGGTGGGGATGTAGGCCGACACGTCGTTGGCCTGGGTTTCGATCACCGGCAGCGCGGTCAGCGAGCCCGAGCCGTGATCGTCGTTGAGCTTCGCGGCGCGCTCGAGCAGGCGCGAATGCAGGTAGAACACGTCGCCCGGATACGCTTCGCGGCCTGGCGGACGGCGGAGGAGCAAACTCATTGAGCGATAAGCGACCGCGTGCTTGGATAAGTCATCATACACGATGAGCGCGTGCTGGCCTTTATCGCGGAAATACTCGCCCATCGCGACGCCCGCGTAGGGCGCGAGGTACTGGAGCGGGGCCGGGTCGGCCGCGGTGGCCGAGACGACGATCGTGTAGTCCATGGCGCCCGCGTCGGTCAGCGTCTGCACGACCGAGG
>JAFAUV010000256.1 GCA_019243075.1 Bradyrhizobium sp. | reverse complement strand
AGGTCGCGGACATGCCCGAACGAGGCCAGAACCTCGTAGGACGAGCCCAAATATTTGTTGATCGTCTTGGCTTTCGCCGGCGACTCCACAATGACGATATTCATGTAGTTCCAGTAGCTTACGGGAAATTCTCGGGGCGTTTTGGCGGGATTCGCCCGGCGCCTGTCGGGCCGAACATGGGTTGTGGGGGCGTTCCTGTCAAATGGACAGATGGTGAAAGCTGGCCCTCGAGCCTCGACTCAGTATCTAACAAGTTGTGAAATACCGCCTTTGAGTTGCGCTCTTTATGAGGGTATCAAGATACTGATGCACGGACCTGGATGTATTTGAGAAAGGGCTCACGCAAGCGAAAATCGGCGTCGCCGCCCAAGCGGCGGCCTGCGCCGCCGAGTGAGCCGCCGAGTGAGCCGCCGGGAGAAGGCGGCCCGGAAGAAGCGGCGGCCTTCATCGCCGAGTCGGTCGGGAATCTGGCCCGCCTGGCGCGGCGCCACCGGCTCGATCACCTCTCTTATTTGCTGGCGCTGGCGCATCTCGAGGCGGAGGAGCACCTGCGCCTGCGCAGCAAGCGCCGGCTGTCGTGACCTCAATTCGAGACGCGACGTCGGCGCTTCGCAGCCGGCCGCGCCATGAGCGTGGTGTCGCCAAAGCCACCGAGCATGCGGCCGTCGGAAGCATGCAGTTCGAGCTTCCTCACCGGCCGGCGGCTGTCGCGATCGACCAATAGCGTCGTGATCTCCTGCGGGTGCTCGTCGAACTCCTCGCTCCATTGCCGGAGCGCGACCAGGATCGGAAAGATGCCGCGGCCTTTCGGCGTCGGCACATATTCCTGATAGGCGCTGCCGTCGGAGGCGGGCGCCATCTGCAGAATGCCGCGATCGACCAGCGTGCGCAGCCGCGTGGTCAGGATGTTCTTCGCCAGCCCCAGGCTCTTCTGGAATTCGCCGAAACGGCGGCGGCCGAGCAGGGCGTCGCGGATGATCAGAAGCGACCACCAGTCGCCGATGACGTCGAGCGCCCGCGCGATCGGGCATTCGGCACGCGCGAGAGAGGTGCGTTTCACCATGGTGGGTCTCCTTCGCCCTGCCGCGCCGCAGGCGGATCACGGCATTTTGTAGTTGCAATATTAAACCAGGAGCCGTAGCTTCGCAACTCAGTTTAAAGATGCAACCGTTAAAACGGAGCTCGGCCATGAGGCTTAGGAACAAGACGGCACTGATCACCGGCGGCAACAGCGGGATTGGGCTTGAAACCGCGCGGCTCTTCGTGGCGGAGGGCGCGAAAGTCATCGTCACCGGCCGCAACCGGCAAACGCTGGATGCGGCGGCGAACGAGCTCGGGCCGAACGCGCTGGCGCTGACGGCCGACGCGACCGACGTTGCGGCGACCGAAGCCGCGGTCAGGCAGGGCGTCGAGAGGTTCGGCAAGCTCGACATCGTCTTTGCCAATGCCGGCATTCCCGGCTCGACGCCGGTCGGCGGCACCGAGGTCGAAGCTTTCGAGCAGGTGCTGCGCACCAACATCACCGCGGTGTTCTTTACCGTGCAGGCGGCGGTTGCCCATATGAACGACAACGGCTCGATCGTGCTGAACGGCTCGGTGATCTCGGTGCTCGGCAATCCCGGCTACGCCGCCTATGCCGCCAGCAAGGCCGGCGTGCGCGCGATGGCGCGGGTGATGGCGTCGGAACTTTCGCCGCGCGGCATTCGCGTCAATGTGGTGGCACCCGGCGCGATCCGAACGCCGATCTGGGGTGCGGCGATCGCAACGGCGGAGGCGGAGAAGGCCTTTGCAGCGCGGATCGGCCGCAGCACGCCGCTCGGCCGCATCGGCGAGCCCGAGCACATCGCGAAAACCGTGCTGTTCCTCGCCTCGGACGACGCCGCGCACATCCAGGGCCAGGAGCTGTTCGTCGATGGCGGCGCCACCGCATCTCCCGCCGGCGCGCCGATCTTCCGCGGATGAGCATCAGGTCAGCGACACCAGCCCGCCGCCATGGCGTTGCAGGCGTCCGGCGAGCTCCAGCTCGAGCAGGATGGTGCGCACCACCGAGGGCGGCGCGCCCGACATGCGGATCAGATCGTCGATCGACGCCGGGCTCGGGCCGAGCAGCCCAATGATCTGCACGCGGTCGCCGGCGTTGGGATCGGGCTCGAGCCGCCCGTCGTCCTCGCGGAGCGGCAGCAGCACCGGGCGCTCCATGATCGGCGCCACCGCCTGGATGACGTCGCCGGCTTCGGTAACCAGGATCGCGCCCTGCTTGAGCAGGTCGTTGGTACCGGCGGCGCGCGGGTCGAGCGGGGAGCCCGGCACGGCAAAGACCTCGCGGCCCTGTTCGGCCGCCATCCGCGCCGTGATCAGCGAGCCCGAGCGTTGCGCGGCTTCCACCACGACGACGCCAAGCGCGGCGCCCGAGATCAGGCGGTTGCGCCGGGGAAAGTCACGCGCCCGCGGCTCATGGCCGAGCGGCATTTCGGAGATCGCGGCGCCCCTGGCCTCGAGGATCGCAGCCAGCAGGTTTTCGTGCTCGGGCGGATAGATCCGGTCGTGGCCGCCGGCCAGCACGGCAACCGTGCCGCTGGCGAGGCTGGCGCGATGCGCGGCCTGGTCGATGCCGCGCGCCAGCCCCGAAATGATGACAAAGCCGGCCTCGCCAAGCTGGTGCGCAAGAGAGCCTGCGAATTTCAGCCCGGCGGCGGACGCATTGCGCGAGCCGACGATGGCGATCACCGGCCGCGTCAGCGCATCCGGCGCGCCGCGCACGCCGAGCAGCGGCGGCGCGTCGTCGATGGTCGCAAGCCGCGGCGGGTAGCCGGCCTCTTCCGGCGCCAGCAACGCAATGCCGAGCTGCTGGCCCGCGGCAAGCTCGGCGCGGGCATCCTGCTCGCTGCAAATCCGCAAGGCCCGCGACGCACCCCCGCGCCGTGCCAGGTCCGGCAGCCGCGCCAGCGCCTCGCGCGCGCTGCCGCAATGATCGAGCAGCGACCGAAACGTGCGCGGCCCGACATGGTCGGAGCGGATCAGCCGCAGCCGGTCGATCCGCTCGGCCTCGGTGAGCGTCTGGTAGGTGTTGATGGCGTCCACGCTGGCTCCTCGAGCGCACAGAATGGAGCAACCCGCGCACGTAAGGAAGGGGTGCCATGCACCCGAACCCGGCTTGTCCGGGCCCTCGACGGTTTGCTAGGCGTGCGTCCCAAGTCACTTGGATCAAGTCACTTGGATCAAGTCACTTGGATCAAGTCACCTGGATCAAGTCACCTGGATCAAGTCACCTGGATGCCGGCCCGGCATGAAGGAAGAGCCCATGATTTCACTCGCCGACCTGCAGCGCCAAATCGAGCAGGGCGAATTGTCCGCGGACGAGGCGCTGGCGCAATCGCTGGCGGCGATCGAGGCGCAGGAGAAGAGGATCGGCGCCTTTGTGCACCGGGCGGCCAAGCCGCGTGCGCAAGCCTGCGGCCCGCTGCGCGGCATTGCGGTCGGCATCAAGGACATCATTGATACGGCCGATATGCCGACCGAGATGGGCGCGGCGCTCTACCGCGGCCATCGGCCGCGCGCGGATGCCTCCGTGGTGATGCTGTTGAAGCAGCCCGGCGCGACCATTGTCGGCAAGACCACGACCACCGCCTTCGCGGCCAATGATCCGACCGCAACGCTCAATCCGCACAATCTGGAACATACGCCGGGCGGCTCGTCGTCGGGCTCGGCGGCGGCGGTTGCGGCCGGCATGATCCCGCTTGCCTTGGGCACGCAGACCGGCGGCTCGGTGATCCGGCCGGCCTCGTTCTGCGGCGTCGCCGCGATCAAGCCGTCATACCGGCTGCTGCCGACGGTCGGCGTCAAATGCTTCTCGTGGACGCTCGATACGCTGGGCCTGTTCGGCGCCGGCGTCGAGGACGTCGCGCGCGGGCTATCCGCCATGACCGGCCGGCCGGAGCTGCTGGCTCAGCCGATGACCGCGCCGAAGATCGGCGTGGTGACCCAGGATTTTGCCGGGCCGGCGGACAAGGAGGGCGCCTGCGCGCTCAAGAACGCGGCGGCGGCCGCCGAGAAGGCCGGCGCCTCGGTGCGCGAGCTGAAGCTGCCCGCCCTCATTGCAGATGCCTGGCGCATCCACACCATCATCCAGCAGTTCGAGGCTCATCAGGCCTTCGCCTGGGAATATCGCGAGAATTACGAGGCGATGCCGCCGCTGCTGCGCAAGCGGCTCGACGAGAGCCGCGACATCGCGGCGGCCGACTATGACGAGGCGCGCTCGGTCGTGGAGAAGGCGCGCGTGGTGCTGTGCCACACGTTTGGCGAGGTCGATGTGATCCTGGCGCTGTCGGCGCCGGGCGCTGCGCCCAGGGGGCTCGACTGGACCGGCGATCCGCGGTTCAATCGACTCTGGACGCTGATGGGTACCCCCTGCGTCAACGTGCCGGCCCACATCGCCGAGGGCAATCTTCCGGTCGGCGTGCAGCTGATTGCCGATTACGGCAACGACGCCAAGGCGCTCGCCGCCGCGCGCTTCCTCGAAGAGGCGCTCAGGGCCTGAGGCCTAAGCCTCGACCAGCTCCCGCTGCTCCACCACTGTGACAGGCACCGGCCTCGTAACTTGCGCGCCGCGCAGCCAGCGCTCCGCGGCGCCGCGGCCGCGTCCGTGCAACAGCGCGATGAAGCTGCGGCCGAGATCGGCCGGGTTGCGCTGGGCGAGACCGTCGATCTCGTCTTCCGCCGCGATCCGGTGAATGGTCGGCGTGGCGAGGCCGCGCGCGCGTGCCCATTCGAGCGCGGCGAGCTCCGCATTGAGCGCGGCATTCGCCGTGATCTGGTCGAGCCGCCGGTCGATGGCGGCGGCGGTGATCGGCACGAAACTGTCGCGCGAAGGCGTGATCTGCACCAGCAGCAGGTCCGACGCCGCGGCGTTCCGGATCAGCGGCAGCAAGGGCGGATTGGGGCCATAGCCGCCGTCCCAGTAGGACTCGCCGTCGATCTCGACCGTGCAATGCACCAGCGGTGGACAGGTCGAAGCGAGCAGCACGTCGGCCGACATCGCGGCATTGTCGAAGATCTGCTGCTTGCCGTCGCGCACCCGCGTCGCCGCGACCAGCAGTTTCGGGCATTCTTTCGATCCGAGCGCCGCGAAATCGATGTCGCGCGCCAGCGCCTCGCGCAGGGGGTCGAGATCGAACGGATCGAAATGCCCGGAGCGCAGGGTCGGCCCGAACGCGACCGAGCTTCCGGCCGGCGAGAAGCCGCCGATCAGCATCAGCGAACGGAACGAGGTTTCGTTGGTCATGCGCTGCCAGAATTTCGCCAGCAGCTTTCGCGCGCCTTCGCGGCCGCCCTGGACCAGACCGCAGGCGAGCAGGGTCGCATTGATCGCGCCGACACTGGCGCCGCTGACGCAGTCGAAATTGCAGGCGGGCTCCTCCAGCAGCCGCTCCAGCACGCCCCAGGTGAAGGCGGCGAACGAGCCGCCCCCCTGCAGCGCCAGCGACAGCTTTTGCGGCGGCCAGACGCGGGGAGGAGCGGCGGCCTCCGCGGCTCTCAATTGGGCGCGCGCGGCTGCGGCATGCTTTTCCAACGCGCGGGCGATTTCCGGATCGATGGATATCTCGGGCGGCAGCGGCGGCGGCGCTATTTCGGCCTGGCCTGCGACCTGGTTTTCCTGCGCCCGCTTTCCATGCGAGCTGAAGAACCTCGCCTCGGCCAGAATCTCGGACGGCAGCAAGTGGCGTCCGGCCGGCTCGGGCGCTTTGACTGCCTCGGGCGGCCTGGTTTCAGCAGTTTCGACCTCAACGGGCGCGGCGGCGTGCGTCATTGCCGCGGCAGCGTTGGCGTTGAGCTCGGGCGCGGCCGCGACAGCGGGGTCCGTCGACCAGATTTCAGCGGCGGAGAGCAGCGCGGTGGCAGCGGTGCGAAGCAAGGCGGCAGCTTCCTTTGCTGCGCCGTTCGCTTGCAGCCCGTCAGCCGCGCCTGATGAAACATTCTCGTTCATCTCAGGCATTTCCAAATGCGCGAACTACCCCGCCGCCAACATGGCAGTGCTGAAAATGTTTTTCCAGCCGATGTGTTCAGTTCCGAACAGATATCGGTGGATTGATATGCGGGTGTCGCAACGGCGCAACGTGGGTGAGTCGGAGTGCGGTGAAAAGTCCGTAAGACTACGCCCTCTGGCCGATCTTGCCCTCGGTGCCCGCGAGCAAGCGCTTAACATTGTCTCGGTGCATGAAGATCAGGAGCAGGGTCAGCACCGCGAACAAGGCGGCAAGGGCGGCATGCCCGAACCACCACAACACCACCGGCGTGATGACGCTTGCGGTCAGAGCCGACAAGGAGGAGTAGCGCAGCGCAAGGGCCAGCGCGAGCCAGATCAGGCAGAACAGGATCGCCGCCGGCCAGAACAGGCCGATCAGGATGCCGATATAGACCGCAACCCCCTTGCCGCCGCGAAACTTCAGCCAGATCGGGAACAAATGGCCGAGAAAGGCGCCGAGAGCTGCCAGCATCGCAGCGTCCGCTCCGCCCAGATAGCCGGCGACGATGACGGCGGCGGTGCCCTTCAGCGCGTCCAGAACAAGCGTTGCGGCGGCAAGCCCCTTGCGGCCCGTGCGCAGCACATTGGTGGCACCGATATTGCCGGAACCGACGGTCCGCAGGTCCTGCGTGCCGGCGAGCCTTGTCAGCACCAGCCCGAACGGGATCGAGCCGAGCAGGTAGCCGATCACGAGCGCGAGCGGATAGGAGATTTCAGGTGCCATAGCAGGCGGCTCCTCGCATCAGACGTGCTCATAGACGGTGCGGCCGCCGACGATGGTGCGCATCACGCGCCCGGAGAAGCGCGCCTCGTCGAACGGCGTGTTCTTGCACAGCGATTTCAGATCGTCGCGATCGAGGATCCAGGGCACCTCGGCATCGATCACGACGACATCGGCGGGCGCGCCCGGGCGTAAGCTGCCGCCCGGCAGGCCGAGCAGCTCGGCCGGGCGCGTCGACATCGCGCGGATCAGCGTCTTCCAATCCATCTCGCCATTATGGATCAGCCGCAGCGCCGCCGGTAGCATGGTTTGCAGGCCGACTGCGCCGAAGGCGGCTTCCGCGAAGGGCAGGCGTTTGACCTCGACATCCTGCGGATTGTGGTCGGACATGATGACATCGACGAGACCGGAAGCGACGGCTTCAACCAGGGCGCGGCGGTCGTCCTCGGTGCGCAAGGGTGGCGACAGCTTCAGGAACGTCCGGTAAGGGCCGATGTCGTTCTCGTTCAAGGTGACATGATTGATCGAAACCGAGGCGCTGACGGCCAGGCCCGCCTCGCGCGCGCGTTTCAGGATGTCCAGCGAAGCCCTGCAGCTGACCGAGGCGGCGTGGTAGCGTCCGCCCGTGAGCGCGACCAGGCGGATGTCGCGTTCCAGCATCACCGCTTCGGCGGCATCGGGAATGCCCATCAGCCCGAGGCGCGCGGCGAACTCGCCTTCGTTCATGACGCCTTCCCCGACGAGATCGGGATCTTCGGCGTGATGCACGATCAGCGCGTCGAAATCGCGGGCATAGGTCAGCGCGCGCCGCATCACCTGTGCGTTGGTCACGCTCTTGTCGCCATCCGAAAACGCCACGGCGCCGGCCGCTTTCAACAGGCCGATCTCGGCCATTTCCTCGCCGCGGAGGCCCTTGGTCAGCGCCGCCATCGGGTGAATATTGACGATCGCGGTATCGCGGGCGCGGCGCAGCACGAAATCGACCGTCGCCGAATTGTCGATCACGGGCTGGGTACCGGGCTGGCAGATGATCGTGGTGATGCCGCCGCTTGCCGCTGCTTGGCTCGCAGAGGCAAAGGTTTCGCGGTGGCCGTAGCCGGGCTCACCGACAAAGGCGCGCATGTCGACCAGGCCGGGGGCGACGATCCGTCCGGCGCAATTGACGACATCGGTTCCTTCCGGCACGCCGGCCGCACCGATGCCGCGTTTCAAGTCGCGAATGACGCCCTCGGCGACGAGGACATCGCCGGGGCCGTCGAAGTCGCGTGACGGATCGATCACGCGCGCGTTCGCAAGCAGGATCGGGCGGCGATCGGTCAACATCGGTTCACGCGTTCGGCAGGTTGCGGGCGAGTGCCTCGAGCACTGCCATCCGCACTGCCACTCCCATTTCCACCTGTTCCCGGATCACCGATTGCGCGCCGTCGGCGACCGTCGAGTCGATCTCGACGCCGCGGTTCATCGGACCCGGATGCATCACCAGCGCATCCGGCTTGGCGAAGGCGAGCTTCTTCTGGTCGAGGCCGTAATAATGGAAATACTCGCTGGAAGACGGCACGAAGGAGCCATTCATGCGCTCGCGCTGCAGCCGCAGCATCATGACGATGTCAGCGCCGGCGAGCCCCTCGCGCATGTCGCGCGCGACTTCGATGCCCATCCGCTCGATGCCGGGCGGCAGCAGCGTGGAAGGCGCCACCACGCGCACCCGGGCGCCCATCGTGTTGAGCAGGATGATGTTGGAGCGCGCCACGCGCGAATGCAGCACGTCGCCGCAGATCGCGACCAGAAGTCCCTCGATCCGGCCCTTGTTGCGGCGGATCGTCAGCGCGTCGAGCAACGCCTGGGTCGGATGTTCATGGGCGCCGTCGCCGGCATTGATCACGGAACCGTCGACCTTGCGCGCCAGGAGTTCCACCGCGCCGGAGGCGTGGTGCCGCACCACCAGGATGTCGGGGTGCATGGCGTTCAAGGTGACGGCGGTATCGATCAGCGTCTCGCCCTTGCGCATCGAGGACGAGGAGACCGACATGTTCATGACGTCGGCGCCAAGCCTTTTGCCTGCGATTTCAAAGGAGGATTGCGTCCGGGTCGAGGCCTCGAAAAACAGATTGACCTGGGTGCGTCCGCGCAGCGAGGTGCGCTTTTTGTCGATCTGGCGGTTGAGCTCGACATATTCCTCGGAGAGGTCGAGGAGGCCGGCGATATCGGCAGCGGAAAGGCCCTCGATACCCAGCAGATGCCGGTGACCGAGGACGAAGGTCGATTTCGATGGGGATGTCATTAAAGCCAGAGCTATAGGCGGGGATTTCCTGCCTAGCAAGGGCGAAAGGCCGACGAAAAAGTTATCCCCCGATGGTTCGCGGACACGGTAAAGGGGGCGAGAAGCCGCCTCAAACAAGCGCCGTCATAGAGCGCGGTCTGGGAACGCTCACCTCGAGGAGCTTGCGTCAGCAAGCGTCTCGACGGCGCGGCCACACCGGGCCTCATGCTACGAGACGCGCATTCGGCGCTCCTCTCCATGAGGATCGATAGCGAACTCGAAGGCAATTGCATGAAGGCCAAATTGGTTGCGCTGCTGACCGCCATCGCGCTCTCGAATGCCGCCTCGGCTCAAGCCTTGCCCGCCGATTTCGTCTATCTGCGCGACATCGATCCCACCATCATCCAGGACATCCGCTACGCCACCTCGAACAATTTCGTCGGCCGGCCGCTGCACGGCTACGAGGCCGGAGAATGCATCGTCAAGCGCGGGATCGGCTTGCGGCTGAAGGTGGTGCAGCAGGAGCTCGCCAAGCGCAAATTGTCGCTGAAGATGTACGACTGCTACCGGCCGGCGCGCGCCAGCGCCGACATGCTGGCGTGGTCGCGCAGCGGCAAGGATAGCGGGCGCTTCAATCCCTCGATCAACAAGCGCGACCTGTTCCGGCTTGGTTATATCGCCTCCTATTCGCAGCATTCGACCGGCGGCGCGCTCGATCTGACACTGGTCGATCTCACCGCCGACAATTCGGCCGTGTTCGATCCCACCAAGACCTATGCCGATTGCACGGCGCCGGTGGAAAAGCGCGCGCCCGAGGGCAGCATCGACATGGGCACGGGCTATGATTGCACCGACCGGAAAGGGCATACGGCCACGACCGGGATTTCGCCGGAGCAGCGCCACTGGCGCGAGGAGCTGATTGCCGCCATGAGCAAGCAAGGGTTTGTGAACTATTCGAAGGAGTGGTGGCATTTTTCCCTGCCGGGCGCCGGCGGTCCCGCCTATGATTTCCCGATAATGCCGCACCATTGATTCCCTTGAAGCGGGGAAAGGCCATGACGAGACCTGCGTTTGCTACCCATGAGGTCTTCAACCAGTCGCCTCCCTTGGAGGACGTCGATCTCTACGCGCTGGATCGGCCGCTGCAGGAGGCGGTCGCGGCATTCGGCGGCGCTGCGGCGCAAGCCGAATTGTCCGACTTCGGCCGGCATTGGGGCTCGGCGGCGCTGGCCGCGCGCGGGCGGGCCGCCAATGAGAACACGCCGAAACTCAGAACCTTCGACGCCAAGGGCAACCGCCGCGACGAGGTCGAGTTCCATCCGGCCTATCACGAGCTGATGGCGCATTCGGCGCATGCCGGCCTGCACAACTCGACCTGGACGACTGACGGCAAAGCCGCAGGCGGCGCCGCCGAGGTGATCCGCGCCGCGAAATTCCAAATGGCCGCGCAGGTCGAGACCGGCCATCTCTGCCCGATCACCATGACGCGTGCCTCGGTCGCGGCGCTGGCGTCACAGCCCGATCTGCTCGCCAGCACGATGCCGGTGATCGGCACGCGCTCCTATGATCCGTCACTTGCGCCGTGGTGGGAGAAGCGCGGCATGACGCTCGGCATGGGCATGACCGAAAAGCAGGGCGGCACCGATGTCCGCGCCAGCATGACGCGAGCCACGCGCGCAGCGGACGGCTATCGCATCACCGGGCATAAATGGTTCATGTCTGCACCGATGTGTGATGCGTTCCTGGTGCTGGCGCAGGCCGAGCAGGGGCTGACCTGTTTCTTCATGCCGCGCTTTGCGCCCGACGGCTCGGTCAATGCGATCCAGTTCCAGCGGCTGAAGGACAAGCTCGGCAACCGCTCCAACGCCTCCGCGGAAGTGGAGTTCGTCGGCGCCTATGCGATCCGCGTCGGCGAGGAGGGCAAGGGCGTCCGCACCATCATCCAGATGGTGCAATTGACGCGGCAGGATTGCGCGATCGCTTCCGCCGGCCTGATGCGCTCGGGGCTGGCGCATGCGCTGCATCACGCCCGCCACCGCAGCGTTTTCCAGAAACATCTCGCCGACCAGCCATTGATGCGGGCGGTGCTGGCGGACATGGCGCTGCATGTCGAGGCATCGACGGCCGCGGTGATGCGGCTCTGCCGCGCCTTCGATCGGATGGGCGATGATCCGCTTGAGGCCGCCTATATGCGGCTGCTGACGCCCGCCGTCAAATACTGGACCTGCAAGAGCGCGCCGCCCTTCCTGTTCGAGGCGATGGAGTGTCTCGGCGGCAATGGCTATGTCGAGGAGGGCATTCTGGCACGCCATTACCGGGAAGCGCCGGTCAACGCGATCTGGGAGGGTTCGGGCAATGTGATGTGCCTCGACGTGCTGCGCGCGCTGTCGCGCGAGGCGGAGGCCGCGATGGCGGTGCTCGAAGTCCTCGGTGAAGCGAGCCATGGATTGCCCGGCGCACGCGAAACGGCGACCTTCATCGCCAAGGCATTCCGCCGCGCCGACGGCGAGCGCATGGCGCGGCTTGCGGTCGAGAAGC
>JAFAUV010000065.1 GCA_019243075.1 Bradyrhizobium sp. | reverse complement strand
TGCGCCTCTTCCTCGGAGCGCTTGAGGAAGGTCGGCGGAATGAGCAGACCGCCATTGGCGAGCGCGCTGACGCCCATCACCGCCTGCAGCGGCGCGACGGCAATGCCGTGACCGAAGGCGATGGTGATGGTGTTCAACTCGCCCCAGTGATGGGGCACGATCGGCGAGGCACTCTCCGGCAGTTCGGTGCGCAACCGCTCGAGCTGGCCCATCTTGCGCAGGAACGCCTTGTGCGCGTCGACGCCTTGCGACAGCGCGATGCGCGCCGCGCCGACGTTGGACGAAAAGGTGAAGACCTCCTTCATGCTCAGGAAGCGGCCCTTCGGCTCGTCGTCATGGATGGCGAACTTGCCGTAATGCAGCGGCGCCCGCGCGTCCCACAGCGAGTTGAGATCGTATTTGCCGCTGTCGAGCGCCATCGCCAGCGTAAAGGCCTTGAAGGTCGAACCCATCTCGTAGACGCCGGTGGTGAGGCGGTTGATGCGGTCCGGATCGTGCGCTTCCTTTGGATTGTTGGGGTCGAAATCCGGCAACGACACCATCGCGATGATCTCGCCGGTGTTGACGTTGGTCACAAGGCCGGAAGCGGCCTTGGCCTGGAATTTCTCTTTCGCCTTGGCCAATTCGTCCCGCAGCGCATGCTCGACGCGCAGATCGACCGACAATTGCACCGGCCGCTGCAGGCGGTCGGTGGCTAATCCTGCGCGGTGCAGGTCGGCAAGCCCGTTATTGTCGAGCCACTTCTCCATGCCGGCGATGCCTTGGTTGTCGATATTGACGAGGCCGATCAGGTGCGCGACCTCGTTGCCGGTGGGGTAGACGCGCTTGTTCTCGCGCAGGAAGCCGATGCCGGGAATGCCGAGGCGGTGGATGTCCTGCTGCTGCTGCGGGCTGATCTCGCGCTTGAGCCAGACGAAACCCTTCTTCGAGGACAGGCGGTCGCGGACTTCGCCGACATCGAGGTCGGGCAAGGTCGCGGTGAGAAGCTCGATCGCCTCGTCCTTGTCGATGATGCGGCGCGGCTCGCCGAACAGCGAGGGCGCCTTGACGTCGCTGGCGAGGATTTCGCCGTTGCGGTCGACGATGTCAGGCCGCGCGGTCGCGATCGCATCCTGGGCGGCGGCGCGGCGCGCGCTATGGCCGTCGGCGCCGACCGCATACATCACGAGCCGCCCGCCGATCACGGCATAGATCGCGGCAAAGGCCAGCATGGCGAACCCGACGCGAGCACGCGCTTTCGCGGCGCGATCGACATTGCGCCCGTAGAGGAGGCTGCGGATCAGCCGCTGCCGCCACGGTTCGGCAGGCTTTGCGTCGGTGCGGACCCGATCGGTCATGGCTTGGCCTCCGGCTGCGGCACGGAGCCGGTGACGGTGGGAGTATCGGCTTGGGCGTCCAGCGTGCCGATCATCGCGCCGATCGGATCCGGATCGCCCGGCCGGACCACGGTCGGCGGCCGCTCGGGCAGATTTTTGAGGTCATTATATTGATTGGCATTGAGCGGCTTCAGCGGCAGATGCCGCTCGACCAGGCCCTGCAGCCGCAGCGGCGAGTCGAGCTTGGACCATTCCGAACGCAGCACCGCGATCTTGTCGCGCTCCTCGCGGATTTCCGCGTGCAGCTTCAACACCTGCTCGGTGCGCACGGTCGAATCCATCTTGATGCGGTAGACATAGGCCGCCGCGAAGACGAGCGCGCCGATCACGAGGAGATGGAGCAGCCGCATGCGCTAGCCTCCCCGCATCACATCGGAGAGCCGGGGCCACGCTGGCAGCGCGCCGGCCGCATGCGCTGGCGCCTCCATCCGCTCGGCGGCACGCAGCCTGGCCGAGCGCGCGCGCGGATTGCCGGCGACCTCGGCGTCGCCCGGCGCAACCGGCCGCTTGGTCAGCACGCGGAAGCTCGGCGCATCGTGCCTGATTTCGGGCAGATGCCGCGAACCGCCGCCGCTCCGGCTGCGCGCATTGAGGAAATCCTTGACGATGCGGTCTTCCAGCGAATGGAACGACACCACCGCAAGCCGCCCGCCCGGCTTGAGCACGCGCTCGGCGGCGGCAAGCGCCAGATGCAGTTCATCGAGCTCGGCGTTGACGAAGATGCGCAGGGCCTGGAACGTGCGGGTCGCGGGGTGAATGTCGCCGGGCCTGGAGCGCACCACCCGCGCGACGAGGTAGGCGAGCGCACGCGTGGTCGTGATCGGCGCCTCCTGGCGCGCGGCGACGATGGCCCGCGCAACGGCGCGCGAATGCCGCTCCTCGCCGAAAATATAGATGATGTTGGCGAGATCGGTCTCGGAAGCCCTTGCGATCACATCCGCCGCCGTCGGGCCGGACCGGCCCATCCGCATGTCGAGGGGGCCATCGAGGCGAAACGAGAAGCCGCGCAACGCCTGATCGAGCTGCATCGAGGAGACGCCGATGTCCATCACCACGCCGTCGACGGCGTCGAGGCCCTCGGCCGTGCAAATCTCGGCCAGATTGGAAAAGCGGTCTTCCACCAGGGTCAGGCGGCCGGCCGATTGGTCGACCAGATCGAACCCCCCGGCAATCGCCGACCGGTCGCGATCGATGCCGATCACCCTGGAACCGGAGATGGCCAGGATCATCCGGCTATAGCCGCCGGCCCCGAAGGTCGCGTCGACATAGACACCGCCGTCGCAGGGTGCGAGCGCCTCCACCGCCTCGCGGCCAAGCACGGGAATATGGGGCACAGCCGCGCTCACCTGCCGGCCCCGGGCAGGAGCGGCGGCAAACTTGCGAAATTGACAGCGAACGGGCCCATTGCGCCTCGAATTCAAGACCCTTTCGGCGCTTTTCAGCGCAAAAGCCGCCAAACGCACGCCATCGCCGATCCCGCGCAAGCCAAGGGACAAACCCCGGTTTCCGCATGGAATGTGCTGGGCTGCCATCGGTTTCGAGCGTGAAAAAGGGCACCAAACCGGTTTTGGCGCTTCACACTTAGTAACGGCAAGCAGCGTTAAGAAACGGTTGATGGCGTCGTTGACTTTTGGCCGGCGTCAAGGCCGGCCGGGAACCGCTCCGACCCCGGTGATGCGGAGCGCACACACCTGCCCAAAATGCGACTCCCCGCAGAGAAGCGCGATTGCCTCGGCCGGACCGTAAAGGAATAGTTACGACCCGACTCGAAGTAGCCGTTCTCGTTCCAGGTCCGAAGTATTATGTCTGTGAGTCCACATACCTCTGATGCCGCCGATCCGAAGCGCAAGCGGGCGCTTCCGATTCCAAGCGGCAGTGCGCACATGAAGAGTTTCACCCCGGATTCCTCGATCGCCTCCGACGTGATCCCGTCGGCCAATTACGGCGACCGCGCCAAGGGCCGGCAGCCGGACATGATCCTGCTGCACTACACCGGCATGCCCGACGTCGAGGGCGCGATCGCGCGGCTCTGCACCACGGGCACCGAAGTCTCGGCGCATTACATCGTGCTCGAAGACGGCCGCATCGTGCAATGCGTGCCCGAAGCCAGGCGCGCCTGGCACGCCGGCGCATCCTCGTGGGCGGGAGAAGAGGACATTAATTCCTGCTCGATCGGCATCGAAATCGTCAACCGCGGCCATGACTGGGGCTATCCGGATTATCCGCTGCGCCAGATCGCGGCCGTGATCGCGCTATGCCGCGGCATCATGCTCCGCCGCAAGGTGCCGAGCCACCGTGTGCTCGCGCATTCCGACGTGGCGCCGTCGCGCAAGAAGGACCCCGGCGAGAAATTCCCGTGGCATTCGCTCGCCAACTCCGGGGTGGGCCACTGGGTGCAGCCGGCGCCGATCGTGCGCGGCGACACGCTCAAGCTCGGCATCATCGGCGAGGAAGTGCGCGACCTGCAGCACGCGCTCGCCAAATATGGCTATGGCGTGCCCATCACCGGCAGATATGACGGCCCCACCATGGAAGTCGTGACCGCGTTCCAGCGTCATTTCCGCCCCGCCCGCGTCGACGGCATCGCCGATCATTCGACGCTGGTCACGCTGCATGCGCTGCTGTCGAGCCTGCCGGCGGAGGCGGTGATCAATCCTCCTGTTGCCGCGGCACCATGACCGCCTGGACCTCCGCCTCGCCCATCTCCTTCATCCGCCGGGCATAGAGCCGGCGCAGCGGTTCGAGTTTTGTCGCCGCCGTGGCTGCAAGATAGGCCTGCCGCGCGGCATGGTGCCGACCGAGCCGGCGCAACAGGTCGGCGCGGACCGCGGGCAGGAGCTCGTAGCCGTCGAGACCGCCCCGCGCCTGCAGCGCCTCGACCAGATCGAGCGCCCGCGCCGGCCCATCCACCATCGACACGGCCGCGGCGTGGTTGAGCTCGACCACGGGCGAGGGCGCTATTCGCATCAGCACCTGATAGAGTCCCGCGATCTGCGCCCAGTCGGTATCCGCAAAATTCGGCGCGCGCGCATGCAAGGCGGCGATCGCGGCCTGCACCGCGTAGGCCTGCGGCGGACCGGGTAGGCGCAGGGCCTGCTCGACGAGCTGCAAACCTTCCCGGATCTGCTCGCCGTCCCAGAGCGAGCGGTCCTGCTCCTCGAGCAGCACGATATCGCCGCCGGCGGTCTCGCGCCCGGCGCGGCGCGCATCGTGCAGCAGCATCAGAGCCAACAGTCCCTTGATCTCCTGCCGCGCCGGCATCAACGCGTCGAGCAGGCGCGCCAGCCGGATCGCCTCGCGCGCGAGACCCGGGCGCATCAGGTCCTCGCCGGAGGTCGCAACATAGCCTTCGGTGAAGACGAGATAGATCACCGCGAGCACGCCGCGCAACCGCGGCTCCAGCGCCTCGCGCTCCGGCACTTCATAGGCGATGCCGGCGAGGCGAATCTTCTGCTTCGCGCGCACGAGGCGCTGCGCCATCGCCTCCTCGCCGGTGAGGAAGGCGCGCGCCACTTGTGCGGTCGAGAGCCCGCACACCGTGCGCAAGGTCAGCGCGACCTGGACTTCGGCGGCAAACGAGGGATGGCAGCAGGTGAAGATCAGCCGCAGCATGTCGTCGTCGAGCAGAGCGGAGTCGGCCGTCTCTTCGCAGGTCGCAGCAGTCCGCAGCAGCTCATGCGTCAGCTCGCCAAGCTTGCCGCGAAAGGCGATCTGCCGGCGAATGCGATCGATCGCCCTGTTGCGCCCGACATTGACCAGCCACGCGCGGGGATTCGACGGCAGCCCCTGCTGCGGCCAGCGCTCCAGCGCCGCCGCGAAGGCTTCCTGCAGCACGTCCTCGGCAAGATCGAAATCGCCGACGAGGCGGATCAGCGTCGCCAGAGCGCGTCCCAACTCGTCGCGGAAGATTTTTTCGATCTCGAAGGGTGTCATTGCCAACTCTCTCGCCGTCGTTGCCGGGGTCCATTGGAGCAACCCGGAAGCTCGAGATTCTCAAGGCGCGCCAGCGCACACCATGGCTCGCGCCCGCGCGCCGCCCGGCAACGACCAGGTCACCGTCAATTATAGACCCAGATCGGCCGCACCTCGATCGAGCCATAGCCATGGCGCGCGCTGGGAATCCGCGCGGCGATGCCGAGCGCGGCATCGAGATCCTTGGCCTCGATCAGATAATAGCCGCCAAGCTGCTCGCGGGTTTCCGCAAACGGGCCGTCGGTGGTCATGACCTTGCCGTCCTTGACGCGCACGGTGGTCGCGGTCGAGGCCGGCCGCAAGCGGTCGCCGGCCTTGAAGTTGCCGCTCTGGATGATGTCTTTGGTAAAGGCTTCAAACTCGTCCGACATCTTCTTGCTCGCGGCCGGATCGAGCTTGGCGTACTCGGCTTCGTTCGAATAAATCATCAGCAGATACTGCATGTTCAGCTCCTGTTTCATCGGCTGGATCGCCGACATCCGGTCGAACGGCCGACGCCTCAAACGACATCTTCAGGATAAATTATTTTCAATCCTCGCGGCGGCCGTTCCCGGCTTGACGCGGCCGCATCGAGCCCCCATGGGTTACGGGTCAGTCGGCCGGACGGCCGCTCCCGCAAAACGCCGAAAGGCGGCGGGGGAGGAAAGTCCGGGCTCCATCGACATACGGTGCCGGATAACATCCGGCGGGGGCAACCCCAGGGAAAGTGCCACAGAGAACGAACCGCCTGGCGAGGCTCCGATAGGAGCGAAGCGGGGTAAGGGTGAAAAGGTGCGGCAAGAGCGCACCGCGTTTCCGGCAACGGAACCGGCAGGGTAAACCCCACCGGGAGCAAGACCGAATAGGGACGGCAACGCGGATCGGTTCGCGCAAGCGATAACACCGCGGGAGCGATGTCAGGCTCGCCGTCCGGGTAGGTTGCTCGAGGCGATGTGCGAACATTGTCCCAGAGGAATGGCCGTCACGCATCGTTGCGCGCCAGCGCGGCGGTGCCCTACAGAACCCGGCTTACAGGCCGGCTGATATGTTGAAATGAGGGGTTCGGCGCCACCACGCCGGACCCCTCGCCATTTTGGCGCATGCGTTACGCCATGATCTGCCGCAGCACCTTCATCAGCGCTTCCGGCGCGGTGACGTTCGGGGAGTGGCTGGCGTCGATCTCGAAATAGCGCCAGCCCGGCTCGCTTCTGGCGCGTCGCGCGAATTGCCCGAACGTATCGGCGTTCGTAACGCGGGTTGCATAGATGTAGCTGCGCGGCAGTGCCGGCTCGCCATGCCGCAGCTTCAGCCTCGTCTGGAAACATTTGAGCGGCATCGGCACGCGGCGCTTGGAGAGCCATTCAAGATCGGCCTCTGCCGTGTCGGCCGAGGTCGGGTTGGGCGGCACGCGCCAGCTATCGCCGGATTTGCCAAGCGCCTCCATGGTCGGGCGCGCCGGCTCGTTGAGATCGAGCAGCGACTGACCGTCGCGCGGCACGAAGGCATCGAGATAGATCAGCTGGGTGATGCGATCGCGGATGCGGTCGGCGACGCCGGTCGCGACCATGCCGCCGTAGGAATGGCCGAGCAGCACGATCTCGTTCAAGTCCT
Organism: Bradyrhizobium sp.; assembly: GCA_019243075.1. Classification (GTDB taxonomy): domain Bacteria; phylum Pseudomonadota; class Alphaproteobacteria; order Rhizobiales; family Xanthobacteraceae; genus Bradyrhizobium. Next base: position 4,684 of record JAFAUV010000065.1, on the reverse strand, counting down.
CGAACTTGATGACGCCGAGAATGTCCTGGATATGGGTTTCGAGGTCGATCGCGGGGTTGGCCAGGTGCTCGCGCTCGCCCAGCCCCGTGTAAGTCGGCACCACCAGCCGGTAGCCGGCCGCCTCTACCAGCGGAAACATCTTCTTCCACGACCATCCGCCCGACCACGCGCCATGGCAGACGAGAACGATCTTGCTGGAGGACGAGCTCATCGGCAGATTCCACGAATTGTCACCGCGGGCAACGGCGATAGTACCTGCCCACACTGCGGTGTAAATGACACCCGCCTCATGGTCGCCAGCAGCAACCGTACCCCGCGTTCAGCGCAGGAGCCTGCGCAACGCCTCTCGCATCATGTCCGCGCCCGTATCGATCTCGACGTCGTTCCACGCCGCAAAACCAAGGAACAGGCCGCGATCGGCGATCCGTCCGGTGAAATGATGCGAGAGCGACCGCACGGTGATGCCGGCGTGTTGCAGACGGCAAGCAACATCGCGGTCGTCGAGATGCCGGGGCAGATAGGCCAGCAGTTGCATGCCGCCGCTTGGCGGCGCCACCGACAGAAAATCGCCTGCCGCCGCCTTCAAGACGTGCGCCAGGCGGTCACGCCGCTCCCCATAGAGGCGCGTCATCTTGCGGATGTGAGCGGCGAAATGGCCATCATCGATGAACTCGGCCAGCGCATCCTGCACCGGCAGCGCCGCGAGCTGGCCGCTGTGACGCTGCGCCCGCTCGAAGATTTCGACATAGGCTTCGGGCACCACTACATAACCGAGGCGGATATCCGCAAACGTCGATTTCGAGAAGGTGCCGACATAGAAGACGCCGCCGCTTTCATCCAGCCCCTGCAGCGCAGCGACGGGCCGGCCCTCATAGTGAAACTCGCTGTCGTAGTCGTCCTCGACGATGATCGCACCTGCGCGCTCGGCAAAGGCGAGCAGTTCATGGCGGCGGCTGACCGGCATCAACCGCCCGGTCGGGTATTGGTGTGACGGCGTGACGAAGATCAGGCGCGGCCGCTCGCTGCGGTCGCCGATCGTAATGCCGCTTGCGTCCAGCGGCACACCGACGATTCGCGCGCCTGCGGCTTCGAGGGCCGCGGCTGCGCCGCTATAGCCGGGGCTCTCGAGCCAGGCGAGGTCGTTTGCATTGAGGACGACGCGCGCGATCAGCTCGATTGCGGCCTGCGCCGAGGGCACGACGATCACCTGACGGGCCTCGGCGCGGACGCCTCGATGCTCCACCAGATATTTCAGCAGCGCGGCCTGCAGCGGCGGGCTGTTCACGGCCTGGGTACCGCGCCTTGGCGCCATGCGGGCGGCGCGGCGCAGACAGCGCGCCCATAATTCATGCGGAAATTCCCGCGCATCGCCGAGGCCGGGCTGGAACGGCCGCGGCGGCCCCTCGTCGACCGCGGGCCAATGTGCCTTCTGCAGGCGCTTTGCCCAATGCGACAGCGGCGGCGCGCGTGAGGCGCCAGAGGCGGCCGGCTTGCCGCGCAGCAGCGCCGGCCTTGCCGCGGCAACGACCGGACGCCGGCCCTGCGCGACCTGGAGATATCCTTCCATCGCGAGCTGATCGATGACGCCCGAGACGGTGTTGCGCGACAGCTCGAGCTGGCGGGCCAGTTCGCGGCTCGACGGCAGGCGGCGCCCCGGCGCGAGCGCGCCGTTGAGGATTGCGCCACGCAGCTCGTTGTAGAGCTGCCGATTCAGGGTTTGGCCCTGTGGTCCTTCTTGCGGCCGTTGTTGCGGCCGGGCGGCGAGGTCGATCAGGCCGGAGAGAACCTGGCGCATTCAACTGGCCCTGCCACTTTCCTCAAAATGGAACTTTCCTTCAGGCCAGTTAAAATCCAGAATCCCGCGCCTGTCCAGCGAAAGCAAGAACCAAAAGCAAGAACACCGATCATGAATCATCCTCTTTCCCGGTTGACCGCGATGATGCTGTTCGCCGTGGTCGTCGTCTGCTGGGGCCTGAACTGGGCCGTCACCAAGACCATCGTTCAGAGCGTATCGCCGCTTTGGGCCACCGCGATCCGCACGGCCGTCGCCAGCGCGGCGCTGCTCGTTCTGCTGCTGGCGCGGCGGCAATTCATCATTCCGCGCCGGGGCGATGTGCCGGTCGTGTGCGCGATCGCGCTGCTGCACATGGTGGCCTTTTCCGCGCTGGTGGCCTTTGGGCTGCGTTTGGTGCCGGTCGGCCGCTCGATCGTGCTCGGCTACACCACGCCGCTATGGGTCGTGCCCGGCGCATGGCTGTTCCTGAAGGAGCCGATGACGAGGTCGCGGCTCGCCGGCACGGCGTGTGGCCTGCTCGGCCTCATCGTTCTGTTCAACCCGGTTGCGCTCGATTGGAACGACCGCACTGCGTTGACGGGCAGCCTCTGGATCCTGCTCGCGGCGCTGTGCTGGGCGGCCAACATCCTCTATGTCCGCGCCCACCGATGGCTGTCCACGCCGTTCCAGCTTGCCTTTTGGCAGACGCTGCTTGCGACGCTCGTGCTGTCGGTGATGGCCTTGCTGTGCGATGGCGTGCCGCAGATCGCCTGGAGCCCGCGCCTTGCCGTCTCGTTCCTCTATGGCGGCATTTTCGGCACGGCTCTCGCCTATTGGGCGATGGCAGTCGTCAACCGCAGCCTGCCGGCAACGACGACCTCGCTCGGCATTCTCGCCACCCCCGTACTCGGCGTCGTCAGCTCCGCGGTCGCGCTGGGTGAGCGGATCGATGCGTCGCTGGTCATCGCGATGGTCCTGATCCTCGCGGGCATTGCGATCGGCACGATCCCGTTCGGCAAACGCGAGGCCAGCGAGCCGGAGCAAGCGCTCTCGACCAGAGTGGCGCGAACGTGAGCGCAAAGTTGATCCGTCATGCAGATTGCGGCAGTCCCTGCCCGCTAACAGATGCTGTTCGCCGTCGTCGTCGTCACGGTTGCGATCTCGGCGCGGGCGCGGAGCCAGCCGCTGCCAGTACCCGAGGCGTGAGGCGCCGCGCCAACGTCGTGCCGCCGGCGATGCCGACGCCGAGCACATAGATCCAGCCCTCGTTGAAATCGAACAGGTGCGAGTTGAGCAGCGACGTCAGCATGTTCTGGATCACCACCAACAGCCCGATCCAGTTGACGAGCCCCTCTTCCCGAAACAGCGCGAGATGCGAGAGCCACATCGCATAGAGCAGGATCACGCCGACCGTGCCCCACTGCACGGCGACGTTGAGCGTCTGGTTATGCGGATCGCTCACGATCAGGGCCTTGGCGCCGATCTCGCCCGCCGCCGCCTTCTCGAACAGGCCGCGCGTCGATCCCGTGCCGTGGCCGATCAGCGGCGCCTCGGCGAAGAACTGCAGCGACTTGCCCCAATAGATCAGCCGAGAGCCCATGCCGCTCTCGTTGTTTTGAATCATGGTCTCGCGGTAGTCGATGAAGAATTTCCCGACCGTCGTGCGCAGATGCGGTGACGCATACCATGTCGCCGCGATCAACAGCGCAGCCGCGATGATCGCTGCGATAGCCACCTGCCAGCGCAAATGAAGCAGGAGGAAGATGACGAGCATGATCGGCATGGTCACCAGCGCGGTCCTGGAGGTGACGACGAACATCATGTTCGCAACCAGCGCCACCGCGATCGGAGCGAGCCACAAAGCCCGTTTCGTCTGCCCCTCGCGCAGCGAGGTCACCACCGGATAGGCCAGCGCCACCGCGCAAAGCGAAAACTCCTGGCCCTGGTCGATGTAGTTCTTGACGAAGATGCCGCTGGTCGGGAGGAACGGCCCGCGCGAGAAATAGAGCTTGGCGGATAGAATCGGATCGAGCGCGACGATGCAGGAGACGACCGCGAGCAGCGCGCAGGAAATCAGGAAGGCGGTGAAGACCGCCATCCCCCGCTGCGAGCGCTCGAAATGATAGATCAGGAGCGGGAGCGCCAGAAACTTGCCGATCTGGCTGAGCTGATGCATTCGGTCATGCGAGGACGCATCCGACCAGAGCATGCCGGCAAGTGCCAGCGCGAACAACGCGACCGGCAGCGCGCAGGCCGGACGCTTCGACGATTGCAGCAGCGCCCGCGGCTCGATGGTCGGCACCAGCGCGATCAGCCACAGCACCACGGCGATCCCGACGCCGGTGGTGGTCCAGGGCAGCAGGATCGCGATCAGGATCGCAAGGCGATCGACGTTGCGGAGCCGCGCCGCCGGATCCCGCAAGTTCGACCAAATGACGGAAAGCCGGGAAGTTCCGGCTTCGCTTCGCATCACTTCGCTCATTCCCGTCCTCTGCCCCCGTCCTCTGCTTTCGCCACGGCGGTGCCGGCGAACCTAGTCCATGACGCCGTGGCGCGACAGCCCAAAGCGCGATGAGTTGACGCCAGGTCGCCATATCGCCGCGCCTTTGGTTTTTGAACGAGCATGATCTTTTCGAAAAAAAGCCGCCCGCTTTTCCGGATCATGGTTTACTCCGCCGCCGTGATCTCGACGAAGCCGGTGGTCTGCCGCTCGAACAGCGAGCGATAGATGCCGTCGCGCCGTGCGGTCAGGGCGGCATGGGTTCCCTGCTCGACGATCCTGCCGCGGTCGAATACCAGGATCCGATCGAGGCTGCGCACCGTCGACAGGCGGTGCGCGATCACGATCGAGGTGCGGTCCTTCATCAGCCGCTCCATCGCCTCCTGGATCGACGCCTCCGATTCCGAATC